>JAVXEO010000036.1:0-23952 GCA_036658435.1 Acetivibrio sp. | reverse complement strand
AAATGTCAAAAACAGATGTAGTTGAAATTGAAGGAACGGTAGTTGAAAAATTACCCAATGCTATGTTTCGTGTAGAGCTTGAAAACAAGCATATTGTGTTGGCACATATCAGCGGAAAGCTTAGAATGAATTTTATTCGTATCCTTCCGGGAGATAAAGTAACATTAGAGCTTTCACCATATGACTTGACAAAAGGTCGTATTATCTGGAGAGATAAATAAGGCATCACAATCAATAATGCTGTTATAAAAAGCCTCCCTGGAGCGTAAAATTTATTTTATGCCCCAAGGAGGTTTTTCTTCCATTATTTCATTCATTTAAGTGGATTCATTCAAAATAAAGGAAGACTTTTCCAATAATACTGTGCTATAATGACAATAGATTTTAGGAAAAGATGATTTTAGGGAGAGAAAAAGTGGGAGATTTGAAAAAAAGATATCAGATTTACCTTATAGTTATGATCATACTATGTTTTTCCAGAAAGGCAAGTGCAGAAGACAATACCCTTAAAGTGCTATTACCGGGGAAAAATAGTGAAGGATACTTTAAAGAAGAAAACGGAGAATTTAGTGGATACTATATAGAGTATCTAGATAAAATTGCCGACTATACCGGGTGGAAATATGAATATGAGGTGGCAAAAAACCAGGAAGATCTGCTTAAAAAAATGGAAAGTGGAAAATACGATCTGATTCCGGGCCTGAAATTTTCGGAGGAATACGACAAAAAGTATGTAGATTATCCCATGATTTCTACGGCATCGAAAAGATCGGTATTATCTGTAAAAAAAGATAATTCTACAATTAAGAAAAACGATTATCGCTCTTTACAGGGAATTAAAATTGCCGTCAGCAATCAGAACTTTGATATGGAAATACGATTAAAAAACTTTTGTCTTGCCAATGGAATTCCTTATGTAGATGATAGCAAACAAAAGTATCCACTGGGAATCAACTTTATACATATGAAGGAAGAAGACTGCTATCGAAAATGCACCATAGGGGCGGTAGATGGAATTCTAACCACGGATTCCTATGCACTGGGGCATAAGCTGGCGGTTGCTTATACGTTTGGAAGGGAACCCTTATATTTTGCAGTGGGAAGAGGTGAGAAAGGTCTGGCTTCGCAGCTCAATCAAGTAATACCTCAAATTCAAACCTTAGACCCAGGCTATGAAGAACGACTTTATGATAAATATTTTTCCGAGAACCAAAAATGGAACTTGAGATTTAATCGGAAAGAACTGGCCTTCCTTCGAAAAGGGGCGACTTATAAAGTAGCCATGCTTTTTGATGCAGCCCCCTATAGTTACATAGAAAAAGGGGAGGAAAGAGGAATATTTATAGAAGCACTGAAACAGATTCAGGATAGAACCTTTGGAAAGATTCAGTTTGAATATGTATTTTTTACTACAACGGAGGGAATCGTGAATGCTTTGAATGATGGAAGATGCGATATATCTGCAGCGGTACTTGCGCCGGAACTCCAGGCTAAGGTAAAAAATCCAGAAAGAAGTGTAGTATATTATAGAGATAAATTTACTATTTATAAAAACCGTCATTCTAATAAGGAAATGAAAAGCGGAAAAACGGTGGTGCCCTATGGTTTTGTAAAAGAAAAAAATATTGCAAAAGAATTATTGGAAGAAGAAAATATAGATACAGTAGGCACCACCAGGGAAACATTAAAGGCTTTAAATGAAGGAAAAGCAGATTATGGTATTATATTAAATAACATAGGAAGCTATTATATTGATTATTGTAATTTTAATAATATAGTGAATTATAAGGATTTAGACGAAGAATTTCTGCTTTCCCTGACCTTCTCTGCCGAAAAAGATGAAATACTGATTGATATTGTGAATAAATGTTTAGAAGATATTCCGGTGGACTTTTTCGAAAACTATTTTCTTCGTGCCTTGGTAAATGAAGAAGGGGATATTCCTTTCCATGTTATCATTCAAAATAATCTTTCGGAAACCATTTCCATTATCACGTTATTGCTTGTATTATTGGTTTTTATTGTTATTTTAGGAAAAAAGAACAAAGAACTTTTTAATGCGAACACCTCAAAAAAAGAATTTCTATCCAGTATGTCACATGAAATGCGAACGCCACTAAATGTAATAATGGGACTGAATCAATTGATTATGGAAGACCCTTCCGACTGGGAAAAAACAAAAGAATATGGGTGCAAAATTGAAACGGCCTCAAAACATTTGCTTTCTATTATTAATGATGTTCTTGATATGTCAAAAATAAGTGAAGGAAAGATGCGTCTAAACAATCAGATTTTTAATTTACAAGAAACGATTTCTATGGTGAGCATGATACAAAAAGTAATAGCAGAAGAAAATGAAATAACCATGGAGACAAAGATCGAACTTCCTCATCCTTACGTAATTGGAGACGAACTGCGAATAAAGCAGGTTCTGATCAACCTCATAGCGAATGCCATAAAGTATAATAAATCAAAAGGTCATGTTGATATAGAGATTTGCGAAATAGAGACAGAGGAAGAGAACAGCATCATTCGTTTTTTGGTGAAGGATACCGGATATGGAATTTTAGAGGAAGATAAGAAAGAAATATTTCAACCCTTTGAACGATTGGAAAATGGAAAGACCAATATTCAGGGAACCGGACTGGGACTTTCTATTTCACAAAAGATTGTAAACATGATGGGAAGCGAAATTCAGTTGGAAAGTGTAGTGGGGAAGGGAAGCAGTTTCTGGTTTGATTTACACCTTCGTTTTACCCAAGTGGAGGAAACGTCAAAATCAGAGGCGGAAGGCTTAGAAAATCTATTAGAAGGAAAGAACGTGCTGGTGGTAGAAGACAATGAAATGAACCGCATTATTGTAAAACGAATGCTTGAAAAACAGGGCGTCCATGTGGAACTTGCAGAAAATGGGAAAATTGCCTGTGATAAATTTAATGGATCAAAGCCAGGTTACTTTTCTTCTATAGTAATGGATATCCAAATGCCGGAAATGAATGGATACGAAGCAACAAGATGTATAAGAAAAATGAAACGTGAGGATGCAAAGAGTGTAAAGATCGTGGCATTGTCTGCAAATGCGTTTCAAGAGGACATAGAAAAAAGTATACAGGAAGGCATGAATGCACATTGTGCAAAACCAATACAAAAAGAAGAATTACTGGGGTATCTGCTATAAAACAGAAAAAGTGTAAAAAAGAGTAAAAAAAAGAAGAAAGTTCTTGTAATTGGATTTTATATGTGATACAATAGCAATTGGACTTTTGCGAAAGGAGAGATTGCAATGAAGGTAAGATCATCAGTTAAACCGATTTGTGAAAAATGCAAAATCATTAAAAGAAAAGGAAGCGTCAGAGTTATCTGCGAGAATCCAAGACACAAACAAAGACAAGGTTAATGAAATAGATAGTAAAGAGACCAAAGCTAATCCTTTGGCTTTTTATGTTGTTTTCATACTCATATAGTTTTTGCTTTTTGTGTTGTGGCTACACACCCTCAAAAGAGGGTGAGGCATCTTCCTGCCTGAAGACAAACCATGTCAGTATATGGTTTGCATTGTAGCATGATATCATGAACGGTCTGATTAACCGTTTTGAATGAAGCTTCATTATAACTTCATTCAGTGCGAGGGATAATCCTGCGGCATCATGGTTTAAAGCGGCTGATGCAGCAATTGCTGCATTATAATCAAACAGTCCTGCATATAAGATGCAGGATAAAGTGAAAATAATTTATAATCAAACAAAGAAAATTTACGGAGGTAGAACACAATGGCTCGTATTAGTGGTGTAGATTTACCAAGAGAGAAACGTGTTGAAATTGGTCTTACTTATATCTATGGTATTGGTAGAGTAAGCTCTAATCGTATTCTTGCTGCGGCAAACGTTAATCCTGATACTCGTGTTAAGGACTTAACAGACGAAGAAGTAGGCAGAATCCGTGACGTAATCGATGATTCACAACAAGTGGAAGGTGATTTACGTAGAGAAATCGCTCTTAACATTAAAAGATTACAGGAAATCGGATGTTACAGAGGAATCCGTCACAGAAAAGGACTCCCAGTTCGTGGACAAAAGACGAAGACAAACGCTAGAACAAGAAAAGGTCCTAAGCGTACAGTAGCAAATAAGAAAAAATAATTAATTAAAATCCATTAGGAGGGTTTGTCAAATGGCTAAAAAAGTAGCAAAAAAAGTGACAAAGAGACGTGTTAAGAAAAACATTGATCGTGGACAAGCACATATTCAGTCATCTTTTAATAATACAATCGTTACCCTGACAGATGCAGAAGGTAATGCTATTTCTTGGGCTAGCGCAGGTGGATTGGGATTTAGAGGTTCTAGAAAATCAACACCTTACGCTGCACAGATGGCAGCTGAGACAGCAGCAAAAGCTGCATTACCACACGGCTTAAAATCAGTTGAAGTTATGGTTAAAGGTCCGGGTTCGGGACGTGAAGCTGCAATTCGTGCGCTTCAGGCATGCGGAATTGAAGTTACAAGCATCAAAGATGTAACTCCGGTACCACATAATGGATGTAGACCACCAAAACGTAGACGTGTTTAATTATTAATAGGAGGTAAAATAGAATGGCAGTAGATAGAACTCCAGTGCTCAAGAGATGTAGATCTCTTGGTATTGACCCGGTTTTCATGGGAATTGATAAAAAATCAAATCGTTCAAATGCTAGAGTTAATAAGAAAATGAGCGAATATGGCTTACAGTTAAGAGAAAAACAGAAAGCTAAATTTATATATGGTGTTTTGGAAAAACCTTTTAGAAACAATTTTGCGAAAGCACAGAAGTTAAAATACGGAACAACCGGTGAGAACCTGATGATTATTCTGGAATTAAGACTTGATAATGTTATGTATCGTATGGGATACGGCAGAACAAGAAAAGAATCCAGACAGATTGTTGATCACAAGCATGTATTAGTAAACGGAAAATGCGTAAACATCCCTTCTTATCAGGTAAAAGCGGGCGATGTTATCGAAATCAAAGATAAATTCAAAACAACACAAAGATATAAAGATATCTTAGAAGTAACGGACGGAAGATTGGTGCCAAGTTGGCTGGAAGCGAATCATGAAGCTCTTACAGGAGTAGTGAAAGAAGTTCCAACAAGAGATTTAATTGATGTTCCTGTAAATGAAATGCTTATTGTCGAGTTATATAGTAAATAATCGTCTTTATAGTTCGATGGTAGCAAAAAAAGAGCATAATCCCAAAAGGAGGGTCCAGTAGTGTTTGATTTTGAAAAACCAAAAATTGAGATCGCAGAAATTTCTGAAGATAGAAAATACGGACGTTTTGTAGTAGAACCGCTCGAAAGAGGTTACGGTACAACTTTGGGTAATTCTTTAAGAAGAATTATGCTGTCATCATTGCCAGGCAGCGCAGTCAGTCAAGTTAAGATTGACGGCGTCGTACATGAGTTTAGTGCAATTCCCGGTGTTAAGGAAGATGTTACTGAAATTATTATGAACATTAAAAGTTTGGCAATTAAGAATACAAGTGAGACAAATGAGCCAAAAACTGCTTATATTGAGTTTGAAGGTGAGGGTGTTATAACTGCAGGAGACATTCAGATTGATCCGGACATTGAGATTTTAAATCCCGAATTAGTAATCGCCACATTAAGCGGCGGTTCCGATTGCAAATTATATATGGAATTAACGATTACAAAAGGAAGAGGATATATCAGCGCAGATAAGAATAAGAATGATGATCTTCCGATTGGTGTCATTTCAATTGATTCCATTTATACACCTGTTGAACGCGTTAACTTAACAGTTCAAAATACTCGTGTTGGTCAAATTACAGATTTTGATAAACTTACATTGGATGTATACACCAATGGAACATTAGAGCCGGATGAAGCAGTCAGCTTGGCAGCAAAGGTATTAAGTGCACACTTAAATTCATTTATTGATCTTTCTGAAAATGCAAAAACTGCAGAAATTATGGTAGAAAAAGAAGACAATGAGAAAGAAAAAGTTCTGGAAATGAACATTGATGAACTTGAACTTTCCGTTCGTTCTTACAACTGCTTAAAGAGAGCTGGCATCAACACAGTTGAAGAATTAACCAATAGAACTTCGGAAGATATGATGAAGGTTCGTAATCTGGGACGCAAATCATTAGAAGAAGTACTTGCAAAATTAAAAGAATTAGGCTTATCACTTAACATAGGTGATGAATAATAGTAAAAATTACAGGAGGTAATACAAATGGCCGGATATAGAAAACTTGGTAGAACATCAAGCCAGAGAAAAGCATTGCTTCGTAACCAAGTAACAAACTTACTTTATAATGGTAAAATTGTTACAACAGAAGCAAAAGCAAAAGAAATCCGTAAAATTGCAGAGCACATAATTGCTTTAGCTGTAAGAGAAAAAGATAATTTCGAAACAGTTACGGTTACTGCCAAAGTTGCTCGTAAAGATAAAGATGGTAAAAGAGTAAAAGAAGTTGTAGACGGAAAAAAAGTAACACTTTTTGATGAAGTTCAAAAAGAAGTTAAAAAAGATAATTCAAGCCGCCTTCATGCAAGAAGACAAATCAACAAAGTGCTTTATCCAATTACAGAAGTTCCAAAAGAAGTAGCTGGAAAAAAGAAAAACACAAAAACAGTAGATCTTACAGCTAAATTATTTGATGAAATTGCACCAAAATACACAGATCGTAACGGTGGATACACAAGAATCGTTAAAATAGGTCAGCGTAAAGGTGATGCAGCAATGGAAGTATTAATTGAACTGGTTTAATTACAAAGAAATATAAAACAATCCCAAGGGTGTGCTTGCACAACTTGGGATTGTTTTTATGTAATAGGAAAGTGCTCCTATTACATAAAAACGCTCCGCTGTGGGTGCGCACGCTGCGCTAAGGAACATGCTTTGGCGCGAGAGTCTGTCCGGATTGGCAAGTGTGAAGGTTCACATCCTTTACATTTTCTTCGAAATAATATAGAATAAGAAAGAATATTTATTAAGTCAGAGGGAAAAGAAATTCCCTGTATAAGAAAGGCAAGAAGCATGGGCATCATAAAAACAAAGGAACTAGCGTTTGAATATATAAGAAGAGACGAAGAAGGAAATGTGGAAAGTATCAACCGGGCAATCGATGGAATTAATTTTGATATAAAAAAAGGTGAATTTGTTGCAATTCTTGGACACAATGGTTCCGGAAAATCTACACTTGCAAAACATATCAATGCCATTCTTATGCCAACAGAAGGAACCGTATGGGTAGACGGAATGGATATTATGAAGGAAGAAAATCTCTGGGATATTCGCCAGACTTCCGGTATGGTATTTCAGAACCCGGACAACCAGATTATAGGGAATATTGTAGAGGAAGATGTGGGATTTGGACCGGAAAACCTGGGAGTTCCTACCAGAGAAATCTGGGAACGAGTAGAGGAAAGCCTAAAGGCAGTCGGTATGTACGAATATAGAAAACATTCTCCCAATAAGCTGTCCGGTGGGCAAAAGCAAAGGGTTGCCATTGCGGGAATTATGGCGATGAAGCCCCAATGTATTGTATTGGATGAACCAACGGCAATGCTGGATCCAAATGGAAGAAAAGAAGTAATAAAAACAATTCATAAGCTAAACCAGGAAGAAAATATAACGGTTTTACTTATCACACATTATATGGAAGAAGTAATTGCGGCCGATCAGGTTATTGTTATGGATAAGGGAAAAATCGTGATGCAGGGAACACCAAGAGAAATATTTTCCCAGGTAGATACCTTGAAAAAATACCGTTTGGATGTGCCACAGGTGACATTGCTTGCCTATGAATTAAAGAAACAGGGACTTCCCATAAGAGATGGAATTTTAACCATAGAGGAATTGGTGCAAGAAATACTATTGCTGAAAAATAGAGGATAAAGATGGATTTTGTATTTGGAAAGGTGGATGACATAAAAAATGGGAATGATACTAGATCATGTAAATTATGTCTATAGCAGTGGACTGGCATATGAAAAGAAGGCACTGAAAGATATTAATCTAAAAATAGGAGAAGGCGAATTTATTGGATTAATTGGGCATACCGGTTCCGGCAAGTCCACCTTAATTCAGCATTTAAATGGACTGCTTCGAGCAACCAGCGGAAATATTTATTATAATGGACAGGATATTTATGAAAAAGATTACAATATGAAAGAACATCGTACAAAGGTAGGCTTAGTCTTTCAATATCCGGAACATCAACTATTCGAAACGACAGTTATTAAGGATGTAAAATTTGGACCGGGGAATCAAGGCCTTCCACAGTTGGAAATTGATTTGCGTGCTTATGATGCACTAAAACAAGTGGGAATAACGGATGATATGCTGGATGCCTCTCCTTTTGAACTTTCAGGCGGACAAAAGAGAAGGGTTGCGATTGCCGGTGTGCTTGCCATGAAGCCGGAAGTATTGATTTTAGATGAACCCACAGCAGGACTGGATCCAAAGGGCCGAGATGAAATACTGGATCAGATTGGGAAATTACATGAAGAGAGTAAGATTACCGTTATTTTGGTTTCTCATAGTATGGAAGATGTTGCAAAATATGTAAATCGTCTTATTGTTATGAACCAAGGAGAAATACTTCTGGACAATACACCCAAAAAAGTATTTTCTTATTATAAGGAAATGGAACAAATTGGTTTGGCTGCGCCACAAGTTACTTATGTTTTGAACGCATTAAAGGAAAATGGATGCAGAATTAATACGGAAGCAACGACAGTAAAAGAAGCGGCAGAAGAAATTATTCGATTTGCAAAAACAGAGGGACTGCTAAATATGGAAAGGAAAGTACAATGATTAGAGACATTACAATTGGGCAGTATTATCCGGCAGAATCGGTGATTCATCGTTTGGACCCCCGAATTAAACTAATGGCTACACTGGCATATATTATTTCCTTATTTACTTTTAAAAGCATGACCGGTTATTTAATAGCAGGCATGTTTTTATTGGCAATTATTAAGACATCTAAAGTTCCTTTTGGCTATATTTTAAAAGGTTTGAAGCCCATCGTTATTTTAATGATGATAACGGTGTGTTTTAACCTCTTCTTAACACCGGGAGAGATTTTAATTCAGGTCTGGATATTTAAGATTACAAAAGAGGGAATAAAGGTTGCTGTTTTTATGGCAATTCGACTTATTTTCTTAATTATAGGAGCCTCATTAATGACCTTTACTACAACACCAAATCATTTAACGGATGGATTGGAAAGTCTGATGAATCCATTAAAAAAACTTCATTTTCCGGTACACGAGATTTCTATGATGATGTCGATTGCACTCCGTTTTATTCCCATACTTTTAGAGGAAACCGATAAAATTATGAAGGCGCAGATGGCAAGAGGTGCCGATTTTGAATCCGGTGGACTTTTTAAGAAGGCAAAAAATTTAGTGCCTCTTTTGGTTCCTCTGTTTATATCGGCATTTCGAAGAGCAAATGATTTGGCAATGGCAATGGAAGCAAGATGTTATCGTGGTGGGGAGGGAAGAACAAAAATGAAACCCCTGCATTACAGAAAAAGAGACTGGCTGAGTTTGGGAACCATGGCTCTTTATTTTGGAGTATTAATTTGTGTTACACGATATCTGCCCTTTTAAAAAGCAGGCATTTGAAAGAAAGGTGGACGAAATTGAAAAGAATTATGCTGGTGATTGCCTATGATGGAACCAATTATTGTGGCTGGCAGATACAGCCTCACCATAAGACAATAGAAGGGGAAATAAATGCAGCATTAACAAAGCTTTTGGGAGTATCTGTGGAAGTGATTGGTGCAAGTCGGACCGATGCAGGAGTACATGCACTTGGAAACCTGGCTGTGTTTGATACCTGTTCCCAAATTCCAGGTGAAAAATTCAAACATGCGTTGAACCAACGCCTTCCCGGGGACATTCGAATTCAAGAGTCAAGGGAGGTGGAGAGAACCTTCCACCCAAGGTATTGCAATAGCCGAAAAACCTATGAATATCGTATTTTAAGCCGAGAAGTGGAACAACCTATGGAACGCCTCTATGCTCATCACACGTACTATAAACTAAACCTGGAGGCAATGCAGGAGGCCGCCCTCTTTTTTTGTGGAGAACATGATTTCAAAAGTTTTTGTTCTATAGGTACCCAGGTAAAAAACACGGTACGAACAATCTATGCACTTGAAATTAAAAAAAAGGAAGATTTAATCACAATCCAAGTTACGGGAAGTGGATTTTTATATAATATGGTGCGAATATTAGCCGGAACGTTAATAGAAGTGGGAAGAGGAAGAAGACAACCAGAAGATATGAAAAGAATACTGGAAGGAAAAGACCGAAGTCTGGCAGGACCAACAGCACCCGCCAGAGGGCTGCGGCTGCTTGAAATTTTGATTGAAAATTAACTTCTCTTTACAGGGAAACAGCAACGAAAAGATAAAATAAAAGTATTTCATATTGTAAAATATTCTGAAAAATGGTACTATTAGACTAAAGAAGTGTACAAATCACACAAAAACAAATAAATTAAAAGCAATTTTGCTTTTGGAGGTATCGCTATGAGGGGATATGGTAAAAAGATATTTACGGGCAGAACGTTTCGTTGCTGCATGGTTTCAATTATGGTAGTTTGTCTGATTGTAATTGCTTTGCCATATTCCGCTTATGGGGAAGAGCAGCAGAAAATAATGCCCCAACAGGTAAATGGTTATAAAGATTTTTTTAGAGAGTACCAAAATACCGAAACGTACGCGATCGGCTCAAGGGAAGAAATGGATTGGCTGGCAGAGGCAGTTAGCGGCGGTTATGATTTTTTCGGAAAAGAAGTTACGCTTACAGAAGACATAACCATTACGGGATCTTGGAAACCAATAGGAAAAGAGAACGAAAACCTGCCATTTAAGGGAAACTTCAATGGAGGCGGACATACCATTCGATGGGATCAAGTGGTGGCAGAAGGTGCATCTTTTGGATTAATAGGAATGAACGATGGAAAAATAAGCAATTTAAAAATAGCAGGAAGCATAACCTCAGACGTACCGGTCAGCAGTTCTTTGGTAGGATTAAATCGAGGTGTGATTCAAAATTGTGAAAGCGCCGCAATGGTGACTTCTTCAAAAAGTGGAACCGTTGGGGGAATTTGCGGAAATAATCTGGGAAGAATAGAGTATTGCAATAATCTTGGTGGGGTTTCCGGTCTTTATGTAGGAGGAATTGCAGGTAAGAATGATGGGGGAGAAGTAAATACCTGCTTTAACGCAGGAAGTGTGACTGGAAATTCGAATATGTCCAGTGGGGGAGGAATTACAGGGCATAATTCCGTTGGAAATGGTGGAAGAGTTAAAAACTGTGTAAACAGTGGAAGCATTCATGCTCATTATGCAGGAGGAATCAGCGGATGCAATCATGAAGGAAACGTAGAGAACTGCTACAATGAAGCCACAGAAATTCAGGGAGTGGCTGCAGCAGGGGGTATCGTTGGACATAATAATAATGAAACTTCGGTTATTGCAAACTGTTATACAACGGCGGGAAAAGTGCTTGGAGATGACGTTGGAAAAAAGGAAAACTGTTTTTCCGGGGATTTTAAGGAATTTACGAAAGAACAGGTACTTAAACTCTTGCAGACTTCAGAAAAATCGGATACGCTTCCCTGGAGAATGGAAGAGGGACATCCGGTACTGGGAAAACAAGGAAAAGTAAGGATAGACAGCCAGGGAGTGACGGTGTCTATGGAAACGGATTCACAGGAATATTTAAAAGCAGAGTATTCCGGGAAATGGATAGGTGGAAATATAGAAGAGTCGATTTGTTTAAATGTAAAAGAGATAGCGGAACCCCAAGTGTTGGAAAAAGATAGGGAGCTTGCAGAAAAATACATAAAAAGTCAGGCATACGAGGACAGGGACAGAAGGTATGTGGATATAGAACTTACCAAGTCAGGCACCGCCATTACAGAGACAACGAAAGCCATTACACTTTGCCTGAATATAGGAGAGGACAGTACTTCCTGGAAAATGCTTCGAGTGCATGGTGCCGATACGGTGAATCCGGTGACAGAATTAGAAGATAAAGATTCGGATTCTAAAACGTATACCATAAGTACAGACCGATTTTCTACTTATATTTTATTAAAACCAAAATTTCCAGTGCCGCCCACATCTCCACCGGCCATAGTGCCAACCCCAATGCCCACATCTCCACCGGCCATCATGGTAACTCCAAGTCCGGTGATGCCCGAGGAAGGATCTTTTCTATTGGTACCGGTACCAACTGTAACACCGGCTCCAAGTAAAGGCCCGGAGGTGACGGAACCGGAAGATATGGAGATGGAGCTGGAACTTATAGAAAACAAAGAAGAGGGAAAAAATGTAAAGGGCGAAAGTCAAAAAAATTTAGAAAAACCAAAAAAATCAGAAGAATTGAAAAAGGTTAAAAAATCAAAGAAACCCGTAGAAGAAATGAAATCAAGAGAAGAAGAAAAACAAAAAGAGACAAAAAGAAAGTTGGATGTGATACCGCAAACCGGAGAAAGCAGAGAAAAAAGCGCGGCAGGACTTATTGGAATGACAGCATTAGCCTTGTATTTATTTAGTAAGAAGATAGGTTTCTAATGAATTATTTTAGAATGGAGGAATGGAACATGAAGAAAATAATGCGTGGAATAGCGGCTCTTTTGGCACTGATAATGGCAACAACCGGAATAGGGACGGAAGGACTTTTTACAAAAGCGGCAAGCTATGGCTATACGGTAAAGTTTGAGAGAAATGGAAGTGTAATTGCAAATACAACTGTGGAACTCAATAGTAGAATTACGTCAGTTCCCAACTTGACTCCAAGTACAACAGAAGCAGATGGAACTACCGTTGAATATTACTGGAACTGGAATGGAACCAATTATAAAGAGGCAAAACTGCCAGAGCTGACGGTAAACCAGAACATGACTTTTGTAGAATCCTGTGTACGAGTACCTCCGGTTATAAAACATAAGGTAACGTTTACCTATAAGGGAAATGTAGTATTTAAACAGGATGTAATCCATGGAGGCTATATCTCCGGAGAGGGAGGCTTTGGATTTGATGCACCGAATGGTGGACCGGCAGGTTCAGACTTTAAAGGCTGGGGAGTGAGTATTATAGACAGTGGCAACGGCCCCTATTTGTCGAATTCATGGGGAGGTCCCGTATATGGAGATATGAATTTTATACCACTTTTTGTGTATAACATTACCTTTCAGGATGCAAGAAGCCGGGCAAATACCCTTTATACCGTAGAGGCAGGTAAACCTTTCAGCAAAACGGTAGAGCCGGCACCTAATTATAATACCCAGACATCCGGTACGGTTGCAGTTGGTAAAAAACGCACCTTTATGGGATGGTATACGGGACCAAATGGAACCGGAAGAAGCGTTAGTACAGGGGGGGATTTGAACCTCATCAACATAACACCCAGCCAGCATATAACCTTGTATCCTTACTGGAAGGAACCGGAAACAGGAAATTATACCGTTACCTTTAAGGTGGCAGGATGCTCCGGAGCTACCGGGGACATTGTAATGGATCAAGTGGCAGATGGGGCCGTAATTTTGGGATTTCCCAATGCAACGGTTCCGGGAGCGGATCTGATGCGTTGGAACACAAAGGAAGACGGAACCGGTGAGAATTACACAGCAGAAAGTCCGGGACAGGTGGGAACGCCAATAAAAGGGGATCTGACTCTTTACCCGATTTTTAAAATCAAGGAATATGCGGTGGACTTTTCCTATCGAACCGAAAATACAAAAATTGCGGGAGCCGATAGGGAAAATGCATCCTTGGATTCACTCTACCCCAATGCTTCCAAGAGACTGGTAGATATAAAACATGGCAGTTTCATATCTCAGGAAGAAATTCCAGGGGACATTGCCAAAACCATGGTACAGAGATTTGTGGCTCCGGATGCAAAGAATCCAAAACAGAATATAGAATATACGGTTACCTGTACTTATGAAGGCCAATGGAAGGTAGCTGCTACCAACAAAATCTGGGATTTTGCGAAAGATCCGGTTTCCGACTGGATGACAAAGGAGCAGGGAAAAGATTTACATCCACTCTATCAAAAAACATACCAGCCTTATGCACCGCTTTTGGGGTATGAATATGACGAGGACACGATATTTGATCTTCCGGCTCATAATGTTAAGTTTAAGTATATAAATGATAATAATATTTCTGCCACAAAAGACGTCATACCTAAGGTAGAGTATGGGAGACAGATACCGGTTTCTCAGATACCGGTTGATGTATTGAAAACATACCAGATCAAATTTTATGATCGAATTGCAAAAGACAGTGAAGAATACATGGAATATACGGCAATTTATACCTATAAAAATCAATGGAGCAGAGAGGGTTCGGATATCCTGTGGAATTTTAACATAGACCGTGTGACCCAGGAAATTGCTTTACAACCCGTATACTCCATTCGATTTGAACCCTTTGTACCGCCAATGGAAGAAATTAAAGATGAGGAGAATCCGGAGAATCCGGAAGCTGCCGATCCATTGAAAAAAAATTATGTAAAAGTATATTTTGACCATAACAATGGTTCCAATATGGGAACTACCTGCAGTGTTCCAAAAGATAAGCCTATGGATAGCCAGATTGCACCTAAGGTAAAGAAGTCCGGATATGAGTTTTTAGGCTGGTCAAAGTCCAAAGATGGAATTGTGCTATATGACTGGTCAGAACTGGCAGCAGGGGACATTACTTTATATGCAAGCTGGGCAAAAAAGATAGACATTGCTTTTAATAGTGAAGGCGGAGACTATATAGCAGTAGAAACGATAGCAACGGGTGAGACGGTAAAGGAACCCACAAGAAAACCGATAAAAGCAAAGAATGTCTTTATTGGCTGGTCGAAAACCAGACAAAAAAAGAGTCCATCTTCAGAATATGCAGCCTTTGATTTTACCAGTAAAGTGTTAGAGACCGATGCAAAAAAGGGAGTTATGAACCTTTATGCGTGGTACAAACCGGAGACAAAGATATGGTTTTATTATAATAAGTCCTATGGAGACTCCTCTTATCTGGAATTTGAACTTCCGGAAGGAGAAGGTTTCCCTGGCATAGAACCAAAAGCAGAAGACAGCCCGAAGAATCGGATATTCGATGGCTGGTATACGGAAAGTAACGGTGGAAATAAAATAACACCTTCGGAATTTGTCCCTATTATTGGTGAAACCATGAAGGTTTATGCTCATTGGAAAAATGGATTTAAGATTACTTATGTTATAAAAGAAGGAACAAGAAAAACCTTATCGTATTCCCTTAATCAGGTAGTGGTTCCTTTGTATGTAGAAAGTGAAGGCAATGAAACCATTTCCGGATGGTATCTGGAGCCGGAATATATCCATCGAGTGGATGACTGGAAGACGATACGTACCGATACGGTTGTCTATGCAAAAAGAGAGCCAATAAAACAGAATCGTATCAATATAACCTTTGACAGCAACAAAGCAGCAGGTGGTTCTTTTAAAGATGGAACAACAACGGCAATTAGGCAGGTAACGGCAGGCGTTTTATTAGACAAAGCAGTATGGCCGGAACTACCGAAAAATACAAAAGATGGATTGGTTTTTGGTGGCTGGAGTCTAAACAAAGAGGGCACAAGAACCATTGACTCAGCTAACTACTATCCGGAAAATTCGGTAACGGTATATGCAAAATGGGTTTATGAAGTTTCTTTTGATCTAGGAGGAAAGGCGACGATACCGGGAATACCAAATCAGTATGTCTGTCCGGATCAAATGATATTACAGCCGAGGGAGATAGAGAGTGACCGCTATATTTTTAAAGGCTGGCGAACAAAAGATTCAGACGTTTTGTGGAAGGTGGATTCCGATGTGATAACGGCGCCAACAACCTTATACGCAGTTTGGGATGTACAGGTTGGGTATGATTGTAATGGAGGTCACTTCGAAGGAGAAGTTAGCTTGGATGCCCAGATGGATAAGACGGGAGCCGTTATAAAGATAAAGAAATCACCGGTATGCAAAGGAAAAGAATTTGTAGGCTGGTATCAGGATGAATTTGGAGTAACACCATTTTTCTTTGCAGGAGAGAGCCGACCAACGAAGATTAATGGAGCAACAAAAATATATGCAAAATGGCAGGACATTGGAAATTCTTATCAAATCTATGTAGAAGGTGGAAAAGCCAGTCACTATTCCGCAGAAGAGGGTAAGCGGGTTGCAATCATCGCTAAAGTTCCCAAAGGAAAAAGATTTGTTCGATGGGATTGTGAGGATACCGCTGTTATTTTCAAAAAACCGAAAAAAGAAAATACGACATTTACAATGCCGGAAAAGAATGTACTGGTAAAAGCAATATTTGAAGAGATACCGGTGGAGAAGCCAGAAGAAAAGCCGGTGGAGAAGCCGGAAGAAAAACCGGTGGAGAAGCCGGAAGAGGAGCCAACAGAGAAGCCAGCGGAGAAGCCGGAAGAGAATCCAAATGATGGAGGATCCAATGGTAATGTTACAGGCGGAATTCCAAGTATAATCATGCCGGAAATAAAATCGGAGACAGACCCGGAAAATAAAGAAGAAGGAAATCATCTTAATTTGTCTGTGTCTGGAAACAAAAGTGGCTCCGCAGTGGCAAGGGTCAAAAGTGCAGAGCTGCAAAGAGCAATTGAAAGTGCTTTACAGGACAAAAAATCAGCGGAGGAAGAAAATAAAACAGCTGAGGCAGCGGTAGTGTTTGAGATGGAAGAAGAGAAAAACATAAATAAAATAACACTAAAACTTACCGAAGAAAATGTAAAGATGCTGGCAGACTCTGAGATTGATGTTTTGGAAATTACCGGTCTGTTTGGAACACTGAGACTGAATGAAGAGGCAATGAAAGAAATCAGCGATAAAACAGAAGGCACCCTTAGTTTTATATTGGAAGAAAATACAAAGAAAAAGCTTTCCGGTGCAGCAAAAAAGGCTATGGGAAACAGGGCGGCTTATGACATTCGAATCCAATTTAATAGAATGAAAGAAGGAAAGAAGAGGGTGAAGAGTCTTTTTAAACTGAAGGATGGAAAAATAGAGATAGAGCTGCCTTATATTCTATCCGAGCGTGAAAAAAAAGATGGAACAGATAAACTTTGTGCGGTTTACGTAGACACAAAGGGAAATGCGTACTATGTTAAAAACAGCAGATATGATTCGGAAAAAGGTGCAATTGTATTTACAACCAATCGGTTGAACACGTATGGGATAACTTATCGTAAATAGTAAGGAGACTGCCGCAAATTAAAATATCTTTTGAAATTTTATTTTGCGGCAGCTTTTATTTGCAAGAATTTTCTCATATAAAAGAAAGCCGGGGAATAGGACAACATGAAAAGAGAAGAGTTTGAGCCGAAGAACGTAGGAAAACGATTGTGGTTTTGTATAAAATACCCATTGCTGTCTATTGTGGCAGCAATTTTAATTACATCGACTATAAATGGAACCGTGGAGGGAATAAAAAACCATTTTCAAATACAGGAACTGAAAGCGGAGAAGGAAGAAGCAGAAAAATTAGAGACCGTGGGAAAACCTAAGGATCAAAAAGAAGATCAAAAAGAAGATCAAATGGAAGAACAAAAAGAAGAACAAAAGGGGAATAAAACTTCAAAAGAAGAGACCATGGTATCGAAAATTATACTTCCGGAATATCAATCTTTGTGGGAAAAAAACAAAGATATGATAGGATGGCTTGCGATTCCGGAAACAGGAGTGGATTATCCGGTAATGTATCGTTTGGAGGATGATAACTATTACCTAAGCCATGGTTTTAATAAAACAGAGGATAAAAATGGATTATTGGTTTTGGATAAAAGGTGTGATATTACCCAAAGTGGTGGACAACATATTATTTATGGCCATAATATGCGATCGGGTGCCATGTTTGGCAACCTTTTAAATTATAAAGAAAAAGCCTATTATGAATATAATCCAATCATAGAATTTGATAGTATATACGAGAAGGGAAGCTATGAAATTATTTCTGTTTTTGTGTCTAAGATTTTTTATCAGGATGAGGAAGGTTTTCGATTTTATGATTACACGAAATTTACATCGGAGGAGGAGTTCCGTGATTATTATGATACTATAAAAAAACGTTCCCTATATAAAATAAATGCAGAAGCTTCCTACCATGATACGCTACTTTGCCTTGTGACATGTGAGTATACAGATGAGAATGGAAGACTGGTTGTTGTTGCTAAAAAAGTAGAACAAAGCACGGAAAGTGTGGAATAAATATGAGAATATTAATAGTGGAAGATGATGAAGAACTCTGCAAAATTACAGGAAAGCAGATTCAAAAAGCGGGATATGAAGTAGATTCCGCCTATGATGGGGAAGAGGCACTGCTCTATATCGAGGTAGGAATGTATGATATTATTTTACTGGATCGTATGCTTCCACAGATAGATGGATTAACCGTTCTTTCTACCATTCGAAAAAAAGGAATTACTACACCGGTTATTTTACTGACCGCACTCAATGAAATTCATGATCGCGTAGATGGACTGGACGCCGGTGCAGATGATTATCTGGTAAAACCTTATGAAATAGAGGAACTATTTGCCAGAATTCGGGCACTTCTGCGAAGACCGGGGAAACTTATGGAAAGGAATCTCCTTACATTTGAAGATTTAATTTTACAGGAAGAGGGAGCAACCCTCATGTGTGGAAGTGAGAGCCGCGTCCTCTCAAAAAAAGAAACCCGGTTGATGGAATTTTTTATGCAAAATGGAAATCAAATTCTTTCAAGAGAACAAATATTATCAAAAGTTTGGGGAACCGATTCCTTTGTAGAAGATGGAAATATAGACAATTATATTTATTTTCTAAGACGAAAATTAAAGGCACTTTCCACCCAGGTGGGTATTGTAACCATTCATGGAGTCGGGTATCGACTGGAACGTGTGAAGGGACCAAGGTAAATTATGTTTAAACAACTAAAAAGAAAATTGGTGTGTTTATATACCATCACCACAGGAATTATTTTAACCCTTGTTGTAATACTGGCTCTTTTTACGGGATTTTGGCGTGATGATGAAACACAGCTACAGGAATTTTATAATAATTTCAATATGATTTCAAGTAAACTGCAGCTAGAAAATACAATAAGTAATGCTTTTATTGCAGAGCAGGAGGACAGAAACCATTTAGTTATTGGAATGGAGGAAAATGGAAAATCTCTTCAATTTTTAAGAGGAAAAGAAAATCAATGGTTGCGAAATCGACAACTGAAAAAATTAAGAGAACTTGCAAAAAAAGATGGACTTGATACTTCCATGAAACCAATTTCGGTGGAAGAAATACGAAGTGATGTCTATCAATGGGAGGACGAAAATATTCACTATTATGGACAGATATTGATGTTTTCTACGTCAAATGGATATCGAAGTCTGCTGATGCTGGAAGGGTTTTCCACGGTGAAAAAAGAACGATGGAAACAAAGTATTCTTTTTTTAGTGATAGATATAGCCGGAATTGCAGCCTTGTATGGTACCGCGGTTTGGTTTGTGAGAAAATCCTTAAAACCGGTGGAGGAAAATAAAAGGAGACAGATAGAATTTGTGGCGGCGGCTTCTCACGAATTACGGTCACCGCTGGCCGTTATAAAAGCAAATCTTTCATGGATGAAGGAAGAGGAACAGGAGAAAGAAGCCTGTGAAGAACAGATTGAAAGAGAATGTAACCGCATGGCAGGTTTAGTAAATGATATGCTATTTCTTGCTTCCGCAGACGGAGGGAATTGGAATATCTGCTTAAAAGAGGTAGAAGTTGAAAACTTGTTAATTGAAGTTTATGAATCCTATCTCCCTCTATGCAGAGAAAAAGGTATTTTTTTGGAAATGGATTTTCAGGAAGAAGAGATTGCAAAAATCCAGGGAGACAAGGACAGAATGAAACAGATTTTTTCTATTCTTTTAGATAATGCCCTCCGGTTTTCCAAAGAAGGGGAACGGATTGTGATTCGGGGAAAAATGATACTACATGGAAAGAGAAAGATCCTATTGGAAGTAGAAGACCATGGAAGGGGAATTCCGGAAGAAAAAAGAAAACTTATTTTTGAAAGGTTTTACCAGGAAGATACGGCAAGAAAGGATAAAAAACATTTTGGACTGGGATTAAGTATTGCAAAAGAACTGGTTGAACTGCAAAAAGGGCGAATTGTATGCAAAGAAACAAAAAATGGAGGATCTACCTTTTCTTTATATTTTTTAGAGATGAATTAGAGAACTTTCTGTTATTCTCTTAATAACCAATCATAAAAAAGGAGAGTGTTTTAAAATGAAAAAGAGAATAGCATGGATATTATTTTTGATCATAGCGATGGGAGTCCTGGCAGGCTGTGGTAAAAAAGAAAAAGAACAGACAAAACAAGAAGTAAGCAAAGGGCGTTATATAGAAGAGGAGATTATGCTTCCGGAAGGGGAAGAAGTTATACAGATGCTCCAAAATAAAGATGGAAAACTGGAAATTTATACGGAAACTTTTGAAAAAAAAAGGGAGTTCAGGAAATATGTAATGGGGGAAGATGGAAAATGGAAACAAGAAAAAGCAGATTGGATCCATGCTGCTTTTGAAAATTTTTTATTCCCAAAAGGGTATGATGGTTCGATAGAAAAAATTATATTGGGACAGGATGGTGCATATTACACTTATATAATGGCATATAAGGAAAAGGAATCACGCAGTTACATTTTTCGTTCGGCTGACGGTGAAACGAACTGCAGTCAGGTGGAAATTCCGTTTTTAAATGAAGCACCCTCAAACAATAATGACTATACTATGTATCCTTGGATAACCGATATCGAGGTTCTGGAAAATGGAAATGTGCTATTAAATGATGGAACGGAGGATAAGGTTCTCCTCTTCTCACCAAAAGGGGAAAAACTTTTTGAACTGGAGATCGAAGGCAGAAATGATTCTATGGAAAAAGGAAATGATATTTGGGTAGGAGGAAATACAATAGCGGGATTCAAGAAAAATGCAGCAGAAATTTTGATTATGAATGGAGAGACCGGAGAAGAAGAAAAGAATATAGAAATCAGTCAAAAAGAGACAGGAGCCGGTCTTTCCAGACTTTCTGACGGGACTATGATACTGGCCGATAAAAAAGGGATTCACAGGCTACAGGAAGGTGGAAGCTTATGGGAGACGGTGGTAGATGGTGAACTAAACAGTATGAGTATGCCGACGGAATATTTAGGTGATTTTTTTGCGGAAGAGGGAGAGAAGGAAACTTATTATGCACGATATACCAACGAGTCGGGAAGTACATTGATTCATTATACTTTTGATGAAAAGACCGTGTCCGTACCGGAAGAAGAGCTTACCGTGTACTCTTTGCGTGAAAATGCAACGGTACGCCAGGCAATTTCCCTATTTCAGAGAAAGAATCAGAATGCAAGAATAAAATATGTAGTTGCAATGGGTGAGGAGGAAGAAAACCCTCAGGAATATATCAAAGCATTGAATACAGAAATCCTTGGGGGAAATGGTGCCGATGTACTGATACTGGATGGATTACCGGCGGATTCTTATGAAAAAAATGGAGTACTGGGGGATATTCATAGTTTGTGTGCAGAAGCGGGTGTACTACCCAATATTTTAGCTGCATATACGCGAGAAGGAAAAACCTATCAAATACCAATCAAGATGGCAGTTCCTGTGATCATGGGAACCAAGGAAGTGGTGGAAAGTGCAAAAGATCTAAGCTCTATTATTAACTATGCCAAAAAAAATAAGGAGAACCCCTTTGTAAAAGACATTGGATATAAAAAAGTGGCAGAAGAGTTTTTGAAAATGGAATATGCATCTTTGATTTCAAAGGAAAACACGTTAAATAAAAAAGCGTTTCAAACATATCTTGAGAATATTTCCTACCTGAAGGAAAGTGGATGTGCAGCATCCATTCCGGAGCTTGAGGGTCGATTTGAGTCCAGCCCTTTTTATTTGAAAGAGAAGAAAACAAATGCAACCTGGGAAAGACTTTTTTCAATCTCCAACCTTTTCGTTGCACAAACCTTGACGAAGGGAACGGAAAATGAGATGGGTTCTCTCCATAATAGTTTCTATAGCTTGGGAGTGGTGGGGATTAACGGAGCAACAAAGAAGATAAAACTAGCGGAAGACTTTGTTTCTATTATCTTGAGTTTTGAAAATCAGAAAATAAATGTATACGATGGCTTGCCGGTGGAAGAAAAAGCATGGGATAATTTAATAAAAAAAGAGGACAAGGATTCTTCTTTTGGAATGAGTTATACCATGGAAGACGGAACTGTAGCATCTTTAGATGGAGAATACCCAAAGAAAGAGATGCGAGAAAAATTTGCTGATATTTCAAAGAAGGCAGCAATTCCTATTCAAATGGAGGATACCATGGCAACTATGATTATTACCGAAATGGAAGGATTCTTTAATGGAAACATGGATATTCAACGAACGGTTCAGGCTGTGGAATCCAAGGTAAACCGTTATTTATCGGAGCAGGAAAGCTGGTAAAGAATATAAGTATGAAAAACAGTAAGATATGGCTTGACAGATACCAACATCTATAATATAATTAATAACTGTGACGTGTTATGCACGTATTTGTTTGAGTGTAGAAATACTTGAGCCAAAGCCCCGGTAGGAGTATTTTTTAACCAATAAAAAAATGAAATTTGAGTTAACGAAATATTATAGTTTCCAAGGAGGTAAACCAATGAAAAGTTTTATGGCTAGTCCATCGACAGTTGAAAGAAAATGGTATGTAGTTGATGCTACAGGACATACATTAGGTCGTCTCTGTTCAGAGATTGCTAAGGTGTTAAGAGGAAAGAACAAACCAACTTATACACCACACATTGATACCGGCGATTATGTAATCGTTGTCAATGCAGATAAGATTAAAGTTACAGGTAAGAAGATGGATCAGAAGATTTATTATCATCACTCTGATTATGTAGGTGGTATGAAAGAAACTACATTAAAAGAAATGATGGATAAGAAACCGGAAGATGTTATCACTCTTGCTGTAAAGGGAATGCTCCCAAAAGGACCTTTGGGAAGAGCAATGATTAAGAAATTACACGTATACGCAGGACCTGAGCATGAAAATGCAGCACAGAGTCCAGAAGTATTAGAAATTAAATCAAGATATTAATCAAAAGCTGAAAGGAGGAAATAATAGTGGCTAACGCAAAGTATTATGGAACGGGAAGAAGAAAAAGCAGTATTGCTAGAGTATATTTGGTACCTGGAACAGGTAAGGTAACTATTAATAAAAGAGATATGGACGAATATTTTGGTCTTGAAACACTAAAGTTAATCGTTCGTCAACCACTTGTGTTAACAGAAACAGTAGATAAGTTTGACATTTTAGTAAGCGTACATGGTGGTGGATTTACAGGACAGGCAGGAGCGATCAGACATGGTATCTCCAGAGCTTTATTACAGGCTGACGCAGATTATCGTCCAGCTCTTAAAAAAGCAGGATTCTTAACACGTGATCCAAGAATGAAAGAACGTAAGAAATACGGACTTAAGGCTGCACGTAGAGCACCACAGTTCAGTAAGAGATAATTTCATATCAAAAACCCCGAAAAACCTCGAAGCCATGCGGCTTTCGGGGTTTTTCTTTATCTAAATGGTTTGACCGGATTTGTTCAATTCAAATACAATCTAATAAAGCAACAGTACATAGAGCGTCTACACGCCCCTACTCACGGGGACGGATAAGCGCTCTGTTTTTTTGCCCAAAAACAAAGCGTTATCCTAATTGTAGAGTACGTCATGTTATCAAAGGAGGGTTTATTGTGCAGCAAATATCTGACTATGAATTAGAGTTAATGAAAATCATTTGGGCGAATGGCGGTACAGCTTTGTATGCTGATAGACAACAATATGCTTTCGTCAAGCGACTATGAGGAACTAACAAAGC
>JAVXEO010000035.1:0-24220 GCA_036658435.1 Acetivibrio sp. | reverse complement strand
TAAAAGCACAATAAAGCTGGTTTGACTTACACTAATGGACTGCAAAATCATAGCCAGAGGATAAGCTAATAAAAGACAGAGCAAGGTACTGATTAAAGAAAACAACAAGGCTAACATCAAAGCCTTGGAATTTTCAGGATCTGCAATCTGTAATATATTATGAAGAGTAAACGCTCCGGAGGTATCTGTAAATCCATAATACATTACCATTCCCAGAGGAACTAAAACAAAGATAACCGCCCATACCTGGTAGGGAATTGAAATATATTTCTTTTTATTCATTGATAACCTGCGCCTCCTCGTCTTCGGATTCCGGCTTATTCATAATTTGAATATCAAAAGGTACGATCTTAATGCCTACTTTTTCACCGGGTGCTACCATATCGGTACTATGAACCAGCCAGTCAAAACCATTTGCAGCCACTTCCATTTCATAATGAACCCCTTTAAAGATCAGAGAAGTAACTACACCTTGGATGGAACCTTCCTCTGGTGCTACTAAATCTACATCTTCAGGGCGAATCACAACATCCACCAGTTTGTTTTTTCCAAACCCGGTATCCACACAGGGAAACTTGGCACCTAGAATCTGAACTAATTTGTCTTCCAGCATAATACCGGATATAATATTACTGTCACCAATAAAATCAGCTACAAAAGCATTTTGGGGTTCATTATAGATGTCTTCCGGCT
This sequence comes from Acetivibrio sp., assembly GCA_036658435.1. Classification (GTDB taxonomy): domain Bacteria; phylum Bacillota; class Clostridia; order Lachnospirales; family Lachnospiraceae; genus DIGJ01. The sequence continues at coordinate 23,527 of JAVXEO010000035.1, read as the reverse complement.
TGCCAATCTGCTGAATATAGCCTTGATTCATAACCACAATGGTATCTGACATGGTTAGGGCTTCTTCCTGGTCATGAGTTACATAAATAAAAGTAATCCCCAACTCGTTTTTCAGGCGGATTAATTCGTATTGCATATCCTGCCGAAGCTTTAAGTCAAGAGCCCCAAGGGGTTCATCCAAAAGAAGAACCTTGGGTTCGTTTACAATAGCACGGGCAATGGCAATACGCTGCTGCTGTCCGCCGCTTAAAGAGTTGGGACTACGGTTTTCATAGCCCTCTAAATTCACAAGTTTCAGCGCATATTTTATTTTATCCTGGATATAAATTTTGCTTTTTTTCTTTATTTTCAATCCAAAAGCAATGTTTTCTGCAATGGACATATGAGAAAAAAGAGCGTATTTTTGAAATACTGTATTTAAGGGGCGCACATTTGGCGGCAGAGTTGTAATATCTTTCCCATTAAATAAAACCTGCCCATGATCTGGGGACTCAAAGCCACCTAGAATACGAAGGGTCGTTGTTTTACCACATCCACTGGGACCTAAAAGGGTTAAAAACTCATTTTCCCGAATATATAAATTCAATTCATCCAGAATAATCTGGTTGCCATATGATTTGGAAATTTGTACTAAATCGATTAATTTTTTACTATCCATATTCCGTCCTATCTGCGTGAGCCTGGCACGCTTCTTATTTTCATTTGTAAAATCAAAAATTAGGTGGGGTAGATACCCAGAGTATACAGGATTCTGTTTTTGAATTACCGGTGATATAGTGTTGCTTATTTGCCGTGTAATAAAAAGTTTCTCCTTTGGATGCTTTATATGTTTTTGTTCCTAAATGAATATGGATGCTTCCCTTTAAAATGTAGCCAAACTCTTCGCCTTCATGAGGAACATCTATATAGGTAGAACCGTTTGGTTCTAAGGTTAATAATATGGGTTCCATATTATTTTTCTGAGCATTAGGAATAATCCATTCTATTTTGTTATGAAATTCACTATCCGTTTTTTGAAAAAAATCTTCTTTTTTAAAAACAATCTGGGTATCTTCTTCTTCCTGAAAGAAATCTTTTAAATCCGTCCCAAGACACTGTAAAATATCGACTAAGGTTTGAATCGAGGGTGAGGTAAGATCTCGTTCCAGTTGAGAAATAAAGCCTTTTGACAATTCGGAACGGTCAGCAAGCTCCTCTTGTGTCAAACCAATTTCCACTCTTAATTCTTTTAATTTATGACCAATATTCATGCTGTTTCCTCCTTTTAGTAAGGATAAACTAAAAGTTTAGTAAAAGTAAACTTTTAAAGCTGCAAAGTATATTATACACGAAAAAAACAAGACGTCAAGATAGGATTAAAATATCTACTGGAAAATTAAGAGAAGACATGGTAGAATAGAGAATGTCTGCGTAAACATTGCGTAAATATATAAGTAAAGTAAAGGAAAAAACAAATGGAAAAGAAAACACAATGGGCATCCAATTTTGGATTTATTCTTGCAACAGCAGGGGCAGCAATTGGATTAGGAAATTTATGGAAGTTCCCGTATTTAATGGGAAAGAATGGTGGGTTTCAGTTTTTAATTATGTATATAACCTTTGTAGTAGTACTGGGTTTACCCATTATGATTACGGAAATGAGCATTGGCCGTATGACGGGAAAAGGACCCGTTGCTGCGTATACGCAACTATCTCCTAAAATGAAAAAAATTGGTATTATGGGCGTATTATGTGCCTTTATCATTACCTCATATTATAGTGTAATTGGTGGATGGATTATTAAATATATTGTTAGTTACCTGACAACGCTAAAAGCTCCGGCAGATTTCAGTGCCTATATTGCGGAACCAATAGAACCGGTTATCTGGCACCTTGTATTTATGCTTTGTGTCATTGTCATTTGTTATAAAGGAACAAAAGGAATTGAAAAAGCTTCAACATTTATGATGCCGCTTTTATTTGTGATTTTAATTATCATGGTGGTTCGTTCTATTACACTTCCCAATGGAAAAGAAGGTCTTGATTTTATGTTTACCATGGAAGGAAATTTTAAACTCCAATCCATATCCGCAGCGTTAGGACAAGTTTTTTATTCCTTGAGCTTATGTATGGGAATTACCATAACCTATGGAAGTTATTTAAATAAAAAAGAAAACATTCCCAAAAATTCACTTATTGTTGCGGGACTGGATACCTTGATTGCTATTTTGGCAGGTATTGCTATTTTTCCTGCCGTATTTTCTTTTGGAATGGAACCTTCTCAGGGGCCGGGTTTAACCTTTGGAACCTTACCTAAAGTTTTTTCCGGTATGGCAGGGGGTGGCTTTTTTGCACTTTTATTTTTCTGTCTCATGTTTTTTGCAGCAGTAACTTCTGCCATTGCCTTATTGGAATGTGTCGTTTCGGCAGTTTTAGACCAACTGCATTGGAGCCGGAAAAAAGCAGTATGGGTGGTGGGACTTTCTATCTTTGTATTAGGAATACCAAGTGCCCTTTCTTTTGGAGTATTGAGTGACATTACCATATTAAATTATTCGGTTTTTGATTTTATGGGAATGATTACGGATAATATTCTCATGCCCATTGGCGGTATCTTTATGTGCATCTATATAGGTTGGATTTGGGGACCTAAAAAGATTTTAGCCCATTTGGAGTCCGAAGGAAATACATTCCGATGGCAGAAACCATGGTTGCTTTGTATTCGTTTTATTACACCGGTTTTGGTAATTATAGTTACCGTAGTTGGATTTGTAGATGTGTATCGGATAATTATGAAATAAGAAGAAATGTAAATCTGATAAAAGCCTCCAAAATTATTTTGGGGGCTTTACAAATTTTCTGAAATGCAGTATTCTATTATAAAGTCGAATTGTTTTTTGAAACAATACGTAGACGAAAAATGGAAGGAGTAAGACTTAACTTATGAAAAAATTATTTCAAGAAATGGCAGTTTGTTTACAAAAAAAGGAAGATTTTGTACTGGTAACGGTAATTGCAGGATCGGGTTCTACGCCAAGGGGGGCAGGTGCCCGTATGCTGATAAAAAAAGATGGAACTTTTTTGGGTACCATAGGTGGAGGAAATGTTGAATTTACTGCACAGAAGATGGGGCTTGAAGTACTAAAAGAAAAGAAATCTTATAGTAAGGGATTTAAGCTTGCAAGAAACCAGGTTGCTGATTTAGGAATGATATGTGGTGGAGACGTAGTGGTATATTTTCAGTATGTAAGTCCTGAAAATGAGAATTTTAAAGAAATCTGCCGTGAAATTCCAAACTTTTTTTCACGAGATGAAAATAGCTGGATGATTACAGAGATTACGGATGAAACTGCATGGAACATGGGAATTTACAGCAAAAGCAAGGGTCTTGTAGGTATGAATATGGAAGACGTAAAACCACTGCTTTGCGCAAAAGCGGTTCAGATTGAGATTGGTGAAAAAAAATACTATTGTGAACCCTTAGTAAAAGCCGGAACGGTATACGTATTTGGAGGCGGACACGTAGCACAGGAGCTGGTACCGGTGCTTTCTCATATTGGATTTCGCTGTGTGGTATTTGACGATCGGGAGGCCTTTGCCAATAAGAAAATTTTTCCGGATGCCGACGAAGTGATTGTGGGTGATTTTGAAGATATATTTAAAAAAGTTACGATACATAAAAATGATTATATGGCCATTATGAGCAGGGGGCATGAATTTGATTATTTAATTCAAAAGCAGGCATTATCTACGGAGGCTCACTATATAGGAGTTATGGGAAGCAAGATGAAAATGAAATCTATTTCTGAAAAATTGCAAAAGGACGGTTTTGATGAAAAAGTAATAGAACGATTTAAAAGTCCCATTGGTCTTCCTATAGAAGCAGAAACACCTGCAGAAATTGCAATCAGTATTGCAGGAGAACTCCTTCAGATTCGCGCAGAAAATGAAAAAAAATCAATATTGGAAGCTTAAAAATGGAAAATGAAAAACATTTGTTTTTAAAAGGAAATTCCGGTATAGGGAAAACCAGCCTGCTATTAAGATGCATCCGCCCTTACCAAGACAAAATAGGGGGGTATTTAACCCAGCGGTTGGTAAACGAAAAAAGAGAAACGGTTGGATTTACCATTGTCCCCATAGAGGAGCCACTGCGGCCTACGCGTCTCTATGAAGAGAATATACCCAATGTATTTATACGAAAGATGGAACTTGGCTTTGTAAAAAATCAGGAACTATTTTTAAAGGAAAGTGTAAAATTATTGAACCAGGCAGTAAAACAGAAAAAAGAACTGATTCTATTAGATGAACTTGGTGGCATTGAATTAAGTGATCTAAAATTCAAAAAGAAATTGTATGAGGTACTAAAAGGAGAAATTCCCTGCATGGGGGTTTTAAAGAATTATGGAAATTACAAGGCAATGAAAGAACGTATAAAAATCAATCCAATGGTGGATTTTGCAAGGATGGAATTAGAAGAAGATATGCAATCCATTTTAAAATGTAAGATTCTGGATCTGACAGAAGATAATTATTTTGAAAGGGAGCAGGAAATTCAGTGCTTCCTTCAAAATCAGATGGGAGGGAAATCAAAATTTGAATAAAAATGTGATGATAAAAAGGCGGCTCTTTGCAATGACTCTTTTCTTTATTTTCTGCTTTTTCATCTCCATTCAAATTGGAAGATATCCCATTGATTTTAAAACGCTTGGAAAAGTTTTTTTATCAAAAATCATCCCCATAGAAGTGACTTGGGGAAAACAGGTTGAAAATGTTATTTTTCAGGTCCGTTTTCCAAGGGTATTAATGGCAGCTCTTGTTGGTGCCGGTCTTTCTGCAGCAGGAGCCGCTTATCAGGGAATTTTTCAAAATCCTATGGTTTCACCGGATGTATTGGGAGCATCCCAAGGTGCGGGATTTGGTGCAGCACTAGGTCTATTACTGGTATTTCCTTATCAGGGAGTCACCATATCTGCATTTTTATTTGGTGTTTTGGCCGTAGTACTGGTTTCTGTAATCAGCAGCCGTGTAAAATATAATCCAACGCTGGGACTTGTACTTTCCGGCATGATGATAGGGTCTTTATTTTCATCGGCGGTATCTTTTCTTAAATTAGTTGCAGATCCGAATAACACACTGCCGGTGATTACCTATTGGCTGATGGGGAGTTTTGCTTCCACTCGAATGAAAGATGTTTTATTTGCAGCTCCATTCATTATTATAGGAACGATTCCTTTGCTCTTACTGCGCTGGAAAATTAATGTACTGACTCTGGGAGAAGAAGAAGCAAGAAGCGTTGGTATTAATACGAAACGTGTACGCCTTGTTGTAATTGTTGGGGCAACGCTCATTACTGCCGCATCGGTTTCGGTCAGCGGAATGATTGGCTGGATTGGTCTGGTAATTCCGCACTTTGCAAGAATGCTGATCGGAAATGATTATCGAAAACTGATTCCGGCTACCTTATTGCTAGGTGGAAGCTTTATGCTTCTTGTGGACAATATGGCGCGCATGATTACCACCAGTGAAATACCAATTGGAATATTAACGGCATTTGTAGGTGCTCCTTTCTTCCTATATCTCATATTGAAAGAAGGAAACAAACTATAAAGCGGAAATTATTAGAAAGAGGAAGGTGTTTTTTTGAGCTTAGAAATTAAAAATTTATCTTTTTCATACCGATGTTTTCCTGTTTTAAAAAACATAGACTGTTCTTTAAAAGAAGGAAATTTAGTTTGTGTACTGGGGAAAAATGGAGTAGGAAAAAGCACATTGTTTCGCTGTATATTAGGTGCATTAAAGAACTATGAGGGCGAGATTTATGTGAACGAAAAAAATATAAGAACAATGAATGAAGGGGAAATGGCAAGGAAAATTGCCTACATTCCTCAAAATCATTCTGCAATATATTCCTTTGATGTGGTAGACATGGTCATGATGGGAACAACTTCTATGCTCAAAGGATTTCGATCTCCCGGAAAAAAAGAAAGAGCCTTAGCCATGGCGGCGCTGCACCTTTTAGAAATCGATTCGTTAGCGAATCGTTCGTTCTGCCATCTCAGCGGTGGAGAACAACAATTGGTTTTAATTGCACGAGCTTTGGCACAACAGACAAAAATTCTGGTTATGGATGAACCCTGTGCTAATTTAGATTACGGAAATCAAATTCGTGTTATGGAGGCTCTAAAAAAACTTGCCAAAATGGGTTATTTAATTATACAGTCTACCCACAACCCGGAACATGCTTTCTTATATGCCAATCAGGCAATGGTATTGCTAGATGGAAGCATTTTAAAAAATGGGAGACCAAAAGATGTATTAACAGAGGAAGTTTTACTGAAAATGTACGAAACAAAGATTGCGGTTTATGACTTAGATGAGAATCTGAAAGTATGTATTCCTAAACGTAAAAACGAAAGGAAAGAGCGCTATGTGGAAGCTGTATGATGACCTGTTACGGCCAATACCAAAAGATAAAATCGTCGATGAAATTATAGTGGGAATTCACTGGACAATGGTGAGAATAGGGGAAAAAATAGGGGTTGCAGCTACCAATTCATTGGAATCCATTCCCCGCAGGGAAAATCAGGATAAGAGTTGGTATGCAGTAGCGTCCCTGATAAAGTCATGGAATTTTTTAGAGGCAGGGATAGGCATGGCAGCGATAAATGCCTTTTATAACAATCAAGAACAGCTTAACCATATGACTCTATTACCCAGTGAGGACATTTTTCTCTTACACCAACAGGCTTTTGAATCAAAAAAAGTTGCCATTATCGGTCATTTTAAGTTTACAGAAAAGTACATAAAGAATAATAAAAACACGTTTATATTAGAACGTGAAACGAGGGAAGGGGACTATCCGGATAGTGCTTGCGAATATATTTTGCCGGGGATGGACTATGTTTTTATTACGGGATGCACACTGGTAAATAAAACACTTCCTCGATTGCTGGATTTGTCTAAAAATGCAAAAATAATTATGGCAGGGCCCAGCGTTCCCGCTGCAAGTGCACTGTTCCAATATGGAGTTTCTGAAATTGGAAGTACCATTTTTGAAAAGGAAGATGGAGTAAAAGCCCTTATCTTACAAGGACAGGGGAAAGTTATGGCAAAAGAAGGAAAAACAATTTGTATAAAAAAGAAAGAGGATGAAGTATAATATGAAAAAATTAAATATGAAAACATTGGCGCTGATACTGGTATTATCCCTTATGGGAACCTTGATTGGATGCCAGCCTAAAAAGGAAACAAAAGAAGTAACGGAAGCAGAAACAACCACCAGAATTTTTGTGGATTCAGCAGGAAGAGAAGTGGAGATTCCAAAAGAAATTAAGAAAATTGCCCCCTCTGGTCCATTGGCACAAATCGTATTATATACCATTTGTCCTGATAAACTAGCCGGACTATCCGCTGATTTTTCAGAAGAAGCAAAGGAAATGATTGATGAAAAATACTGGAACCTTCCAAAGTTCGGTCAGTTTTATGGAAAAAATGCAAGTCTTAATATGGAAGCACTGATGCAGGAAGCGCCGGATGTAGTAATTGATATTGGAGAAGCAAAAGATACGGTAAAGGCGGATATGGATGCCTTGCAAGAGCAAATCGGTATCCCAGTTTTATTCATTGAAGCAACGCTTTCTACAATGGAAAATGCTTACACCCTGTTGGGTGATTTAACGGGTGAAGAGGAACAGGCAGAAAAATTAGGTTCTTATTGCAAGGACGTAATGACCCGTGCCGCTTCTGGTGTGGAAAGTATAAAAGCGGAAAATAAAAAGAGCGTATACTTTGCATTAGGAGACAGTGGTTTTCACACCAATGCTAAAGGATCTTTTCATGCAGAAGTTTTGGATGTCATTGGTGCCGAGAATGCAGCCGATGTGGAAATGGCCTCTGGAGGAGGGGGAAGTGAAGTATCTTTTGAACAGGTATTATTATGGCAGCCGGATGTTATTATTGTAGATACACAATCCCTTTACGACCAATTAATCAAAGATCCTATTTGGCAGGACTTAGATGCAGTAAAAAATGGAAATATCTATAAAATTCCAACGATTCCTTACAACTTTATGTCCAGTCCGCCATCGGTTAACCGTATGATAGGAGTTGATTGGCTGGGAAATCTTGTATATCCGGAAATATTTAAAGAAGATATTTCTACAAAGGTGAAGGAGTTTTATTCCTTGTTTTATCATATAGATTTAACACCGGATCAGATGAACACGGTGTTAGGCAGATAACTTTAAAACATTAACAAGGTACTAGAATATAAAAGGCTATGATATCAATGAAACAGTATGGATATCATAGCCTTTTCAGACTCTTTATCCTGTAATAGAAAAGCAATGATTGAAAAAAATAAAAAATGGACTTATACTAAAGTGGAGAGACTACATTTATGAAAATAGTTTAATTGGATTTATGGAGTACAAGAGGTTCCTTGAGGAATAGAAAAATGGAAACTTTAGCAAGCAGGATGCAGAACTTTATTGAAAAAAATGTGAAAAGGAGGGGGAACCACCATGGATGACTGCATACCATTTATGGGTTCCAAATAAAAGATGAATAATTTCACCAAGAGTGAGGGGAAATGTCATACTTTAAGGGCAGAGGAAAATATAGATGGAAACAAATGTTTTTTTGGATCGCAGATTCTCTTAGTAGATGACACAAAATTCAACATGGAGGTTACACAGGATTTGTTGGAACTGGTTGGATGCAATGTAGAATGTGCAGTAAATGGAAAGGAAGCCATTGATAAGTTTACACAATCCCCTCCTCATACTTATGATATCATTTTGATGGATGTACAAATGCCGGTACTAAATGGATTAGAGGCAGCAAAAGCGATTCGTGCTTCCTCTCATGAAGATTCTAAAACGATTCCCATTCTTGCAATGACGGCAAATACATTTTTAAAAGATATAAACGATTCTTTTTCTGCAGGAATGAATGATCATTTGACAAAACCAATTGATAGTGAAGTTCTCTATCAAACCCTTAGAAAATATCTTCAGAAAGCATAAAATATATGTCCAAAAACATATCTATAGGATAAGTATAAAAAAGGGTAGAAAAATAATTGAACTATAAAAAATTTCTGGCAAGGGTGTTTGTTTTTTTTATGATAATAAATGGGAAGCTTTCGGCATCCGCCAAAGAATGGAAGCCTCCAGAAGAAATAAAAAATCTGTACGCAACTTCGGCCTGTTTAATGGATGGAGAAAGTGGAAGGGTATTGTTTGAAAAAAATGCAGATGAAGTGATGCCCATGGCAAGTACGACTAAAATCATGACTTGCATTGTTACACTAGAAAATGCTGACTTGTCCGATGTGGTAACCATTTCACCAAAGGCAGCAAGACAACCGGATGTACAGCTCCATGTAAATACAGGGGAAACCTATTGGCTTAAGGATTTGCTGTATTCTTTAATGCTGGAATCTCACAATGATGCCGCCGTTGCAATTGCAGAGCATGTGGGTGGCAGTGTAGAAAATTTCGCAAAAATGATGAACAAAAAATCCATGGAAATCGGGTGTAAAAACACCTATTTTATAACTCCCAATGGGTTGGATTCCTCAGACCAAAATGGGATTCACGGAACCACAGCAAAAGAACTGGCACTTATTATGTCTTACTGTATTTTAAAATCAGAGAAAGCAAACGATTTTTTGGAAATAACCCAAAGGGAAGCTTATACCTTTCATAATATAGAAGGCAGCCGGAGTTTCTCCTGCTATAACCACAATGCATTTTTAAAAATGATGGAGGGTGTTCTTTCCGGCAAAACCGGTTTTACAGCAAAGGCAGGATATTGCTACGTAGGTGCTTTAGAACAGAATGGAAAAAAACTAATTGTTTCTTTACTAGCCTGTGGCTGGCCCAATCATAAAACCTATAAATGGAGTGATACCAGAAAATTAATGGAATATGGATTAAAAAATTATTCCTATCGAAGATTTGATGAAATTACACTGGATGAAAATAAATTAAGACCAATTTCGGTAAAGAATGGGCAGACGCCAAGAATTGGAGAAACAGCAAAAGCAACAATCCGTGTTTTAGAAGTAGAAGATAAAGCCGGCAATCCAGATAAAATTCTCATGAGAGAAGATGAGAAGATGGAGGTGGTTTACCATATAAAAAAAGAACTGACGGCACCGGTAAAAAAGATGGAAAGAATAGGAACAATTCAGTACCTGATAGATGGGAAAACATGGGAAACAAAACCGGTTGTTATAAGCAACACCATCGAAAAAGTGGATTTTTTATGGTGTGTTCAAAAAATAAGAGAATTATTTTTTCTGTAGTGAACTAGTACCCATGGACGATTGAAGGGTCTTATAAAATATGATAAAATAAGACATAAATTACAAATGAGGTGATTCACTTGCGTTTAGTTTCCATAGATATGCTGACCTCAGATATGACACTGGCAATCCCAGTTTATTGCAAGGATGCTCTTGTTATTCCGGAGGGGCGCAACCATATAGATAAATATATACCAAATTTAAATAACATGGGAATTCAATATGTTTATATTGAAGATGTATTAAGTAAGGATATTATAATTCCGGATGCTATTTCTACAAAAACCAGAAATGTTTGTAAATCAATTTTGAGAAGCACACTTTTAGACTATACAGGAAAGAATGAGTTAAAGATTTATAAAATAACCAATTCCTTAGAACATGTGATTTTGGAGATTTTACAGAATCAGGATGTTCAGGTAAGCCTAAATGATATAGGTACTTTAGATGAAGAAACCTATGTTCATTCAGTTAATGTAGCAATATATTCTCTTTTAATGGGAAAAGCATTAAACTACAGTAAAAAAAGGTTAGAGGAATTAGCCATGGGTACGATACTCCATGACATTGGAAAGACATTAATAGAGCCAAAACTTCAGTTTAAAAAAGGTAGATTTTCAGCATCTGAATTTGCCCAGATGAAGAAACACGCGGAGATGGGGTATTATATTCTGGAAAAAGGGACAAAGTTACCGGAAGAGACAAAACGGATTGCGCTAAACCATCATGAAAGAATGGATGGTTCCGGATATCCAAGTGGATTAAAAGGAGAAGAACTCAATGAGTTTGAAAAAATCGTAATGATTGCCGATGTTTACGATTCGCTGATTAGTTCCCGCTGTTATAAAAAGAAATGGCCGATAGCAAAAGCCGTTGATTTTCTTATTGAAAAAGCAGGAACCTTGTTTTCCCCGGAACTGGTACAGTTATTTATTCAGCAGATTGCCATCTATCCCAATGGATCTATGGTGCTGTTATCCGATGGAAATATTGGTATTGTAAAAGAACAAAATCGACATGTTCCTATGCGTCCCATTATTCGTATCTTTAAAAATGCAAAGGGTGTGGAAATAACACCATTTGAAGTGGATTTAATGGAAGTGCTATCGGTTACAATAGTGGATTCACAACTGGAAATTACAGAGTATCAAAAGAATAGAGCCGGATTGCTAGGAATATAAAGAATTTTAAAAAAAGTTACCCATATTTTATTTTATGTGTAACTTTTTTGTGTTTCAAACGACTAATTAATAGAAACAAAAAATAAAAGGAAAATACGGAGGAATGATATCAATGAAAAAGAAAATAATGGTTATAATAATGGGTGCTTGTATTTTATCAGTTTGTGCTTTCGGAAATATGGAAAACAAGGGAAATGCGTCCGGAGCAGAACAAACCATGTCAGGAACAACCGTACTGGCAGGAGCGACGGCCCAAGCTAAGGAAGTAAAGAAAACCGAAGTAAAGAAAACCGAAACAAAAAAACCAAGCAAAAAGAAAAAAAGCAGTAAAACTATTTTAAAATCCACATTGAAGGCAGTAAAAAAGGAATTTGGAGATCAATACCTGCCTAATATGCCAATTGATGCAACCTGGCTTTCAGAGACTTGTGGAATCAAAAGCAGCTGGTATGATACTATGTTAGGAGAACTCCCCATGATTAGTACCCATGTGGATACCTATATTTCTATCCATGCTACAAAAGGAAATATAAAAAAGGTGAAAGCAGCTTTAAATGAATACAAACGATACTTAGCAGAAGATAGTTTACAATATCCAATGAACCAGACGAAAGTAGAATCCTGCAAAGTTTACACAAAAGGAAACTACGCTTACTTTATTATGCTTGGAACCGTAGATAATATGGATTTAAGTGAAAAAGAGCAGAAAAAAGCCTATGAAGCAAACAACCAGAAGGTAGTTGATATTATTAATAAAAATCTGAAATAGTAGGACAGAACTATATCTTTTAAAATTCTTATGTTATAATAAAACTGTTACGGTGAATAATTCGAAATTATACGGTGGGATTTTAAATGACAGAACAAGATAATCAAGATTATGAAATGTTTTTAGATGGAGATAAAAAGGGGTTTGAAAATCTAGTACTACGATATAAAGCCCCTTTGATTTATTTTATTGAACGATATGTTAGAAATATGGATGCTGCGGAGGATTTGGCCCAGGATGTATTTGTGGAGATTTTGGTACACAAAAATCGTTATGGAAAGAAATCCGCATTTAAGACGTATCTGTTTTCTATTGGTAGAAACTTGGCCATTGATTGGATTCGTAAAGAAAAGAATATGGATTTTTTTGGAGAACTTTCTATGGTGGAAGAACGTTATATGGCAGAACAACGTTTTAATACAGCAGAATTTGTAAACTTGGAAGAGCAAGTTATCAAAAAGGAAGAATTACGTTCTTTAAGCTATGAAGTGGATCAATTAAAAGAAGAATACAGAGAAGTGATTCTTTTAGTGGATTTTGAAGAAATGACGTATAAGGAAGCAGCAAAGGTTTTGAAAAAAACCCTTCCACAAGTAAAGATTCTTTTATATCGTGCGAGAAAATCCCTCAAGACTCATTTGGAAAGGAGCGGATATGAAAAGTGATAAAGAATTTTTAAGGGAAATTTATCAAAAAGCTGATTTATATCAGGAAACAAAACCAATTCGGACCTTTCCTGTGAAAAAAATATTGTGTGAGCTGGCAGCAGCTTTTATTATTTGCATTCTATCGGTTCAGCTTATAGGCAAAACGGTTTCACCAAAACCAGTTGAAACACAGAAAAAAACCGCTCTATCCAATACAAAAACAAGGATGCAGAAGGAAAGCAGGGCTTTGCCGATTTTAGTTTACGGAACCATAGTTTCTATAAATGAACTGGAAAACCAGAAAGATGAGAAAAATATTATAGAAATTAAGCTAAACGTCGAAAAAAATCCCCAAACGGGGAGCAATTTTTTAGAAGGAGAAAGCATTCAAATTTTATACCAAAAGGAAGATGCTTTTGATGCAGTAGAGCAGGATGTAATTTCTTGTGAAATTGTAGATACAGAGGAAGGATATATTTTACAAAATTATCAAGTAGAATAGGAGAAAACGGTGGTTTTTAGTAGTTTGTTATTTTTATTTCGATTTTTACCGTTGGTGTTATTGCTCTATTATATTTCACCGAAAAAGATGCGAAATTTTATTCTTTTTGCAGTCAGCTTATTGTTTTATGCTTGGGGTGAACCGGTATACATTGTAATTATGCTGTTTTCTACAGTAGTAGATTATGTGCATGGACGGCTGGTTGACTCTTTTTTGAATCATGGAAAAAGAAAAAAAGCAAAGCTGGCGGTGATTTCTTCCATGGTGATAAACTTGTCCTTATTGGGCTTTTTTAAATATTATGATTTTATTGCAGAAAGTATCAATGGAGTATTTCACACCGGAATTCCAATTTTAGAATTGGCACTTCCCATTGGAATCTCTTTTTATACCTTCCAAACCATGTCTTATACCATTGATGTATACCGTGGACAGGCTAAAATGCAAAAAAATATAATTTCCTTTGGTGCCTATGTAGCTATGTTTCCTCAGTTAATTGCCGGACCTATTGTGCAGTACAAAACCATAGCAAAAGAATTAGATTCAAGAAATGAGAATACCACTGATTTTTCAGATGGAATCTCACAGTTTATGATTGGACTAGGTAAAAAAGTTTTACTGGCAAATAACATCGGACTTTTATGGGATACGGTGAAGGCTATGCCGATAAGTGAAATTTCTGTAATAACGGCATGGCTTGGAATTTTTGCCTTTGCCTTTCAAATTTATTTTGATTTTTCCGGATATTCAGATATGGCAATAGGACTTGGAAAGATGTTTGGTTTCCACTTTCCCCTTAACTTTAATTACCCTTATATGTCAAAAAGCATTACGGAATTTTGGAGAAGATGGCACATTACATTGGGAACCTGGTTTCGTGAGTATGTATATATTCCACTTGGTGGAAATAGAAAAGGTAAAAGTAAGCAGATTCGAAATATTTTAATTGTCTGGCTTTTAACCGGTATCTGGCATGGAGCAAGCTGGAATTTTCTGGCATGGGGTGCCTATTATGCCTGCTTTCTAATTCTTGAAAAAATATGGCTTTTGCCTAAACTAGAAAAATTGCCAAAGGTAGTGGCACATTTTTATACCCTCTTTGTGGTATTGATTGGATGGGTTATTTTTGCTTTTGATTCCCTAAAAGATGGATTTTCTTATATTGGGTGGATGGTTGGAAGAGGTAACATTGATTTTATGAATACACAGACCCTTTATCTTATGTTAAATTATGGATTATTGTTGTGTATTCTTGTGTTTGCAAGTACAAATCTGCCTCAAAAAGGCATGGCATTTTTAATGAATCAATTAAAAAATGAAACGTTACGTACTATAGTCGAAACATTGGGATATCTTTTTATTTTCTTGTGTTCCGTTGCCTATCTTGTAGATGCAACTTACAATCCATTTTTATATTTTAGATTTTAAGAATGGAAAATTTTGTTCACTCAAAAACATGACATATCGTTAAGTCAGGGAGGTTACCTTGAGGAAAAAAATCAGAATTATTTTATTTATAGGGTTGATATTTGGTGGAATGCTTTGCAATTTTTTTACCAAAGAAAAGACCTTTTCGGAAGCAGAAAACCGTTTTCTGGCGGAAAAACCGGTACTTACCAAAGAGAATGTGTTGTCTGGTAAATTTTCCGAAGATTATGAAACCTATATAACCGATCAATTTAGTTATCGTGATTCCTGGATACGAATGAAGACGCTCACAGAAAGGGCTTTATTAAAACAAGAGAGTAATGGTGTATATTTCTGTAAGGATGGTTATCTTATGGAAAAACAGGATACCAAGGTGTTTGAAAGCAAACAGGCAAAAAAAAATAAAAAAAGTGTGATTTCCTTTGGAAATAAAATGAAAAAGAAATTTGACAAAGAACATTTAAAATTTATATTTGTACCAACGGCATCTGAAATTTTACAAGATAAATTACCTCCTTTTGCAAGTCCTTATCCCCAGAAAAAGCTTTTAAAGGAGCTGAAAGAAAAAATCGGAAATGACTATGTAGTGGATGTGAATGCAGAATTATTGAAACATAAGGAAGAGGATGTTTTTTACCGAACAGACCACCATTGGACCGCTATGGGTGCGTATTATGCCTATGCTTTATGGGCGGAGGAAGCGGGACTTTCTCCCTTATTACAGTCTGAATTTGAAATTGAAAAGGCCAGTGATACTTTTTTGGGAACGATATCTTCTAAGGTTAATATGAAATTAAAGCCGGATGAAATATTTCTATATCATAAAAAAAATGCACCAAAGTATAAGGTAACGTATGATATGGGGACAGAAGTGCGGGATACACTGTACGATAGAAAGGCATTGGAAGAGAAGGATAAATACAAGGTTTATTTAGGTGGGAATTATGGGATGGTTGAAATTGATACCGGATTGCATACAGGAAGAAAACTTTTAGTAGTGAAAGACTCGTTTGCTCATTCCTTTGTGCCTCTTGCCTGTAACCAGTTTGATACTACTTATATGATTGATTTACGTTACTTTAATGTGGGAATTGAGAAATTTTTAGAAGCCTATGAAGTTACCGATATCTTGGTTTTATACAATACCGTTAATTTGGTAACAGACAAAAACATTTGGAAATTCAAGGGATAGCAACCAATTTTTTTTAGGAGTGCAAGATAATTTTGGCTTAAAATTGTCTTGCACTTTTGATTGGAAAGCGATAAAATTAGAATTGCGGGAATTTGTTTTTATTTTAACATATATTATATTGGAGGGCTAATGATGAGCAAGACTTCACAAATGTCTGCAATGCAAAGAATTCAAGCGTTGCTAGACGAAAACAGTTTTGTTGAAATTGGTGCACAGGTTACAAAAAGAAGCACTGATTTTAACATGCAGGAAAAATCCATCCCATCGGATGGTGTTATTACCGGTTATGGAATGATTGATTGTAAAATGGTATATGTTTACAGTCAGGATGCGAATGCTTTAGGAGGCTCGATGGGTGAAATGCATGCAAAGAAAATTGCACGCACTTACGATTTGGCCATGAAAGTAGGAGTACCTGTGATCGGCTTAATTGATTGTGCAGGATTAAGACTGCAGGAAGCAACGGATGCACTTGCCGGCTTTGGTGATTTATACTTAAAACAGGTATTGGCTTCCGGAATTATCCCACAGATTTCAGCTGTATTTGGAACCTGCGGTGGAGGTGCTGCGGTATCTTCTTTATTGAGTGATTTCACGTTTGTAGAAGAGAATAACGGAAAACTATTTGTTAATTCTCCAAACACACTGGATGGAAATTACACAGGAAAATGTGATACAAGTTCTGCTAAGTTTCAGGCAGAAGCCGGCACTGCTGACTTTATTGGAAGTGATGAAGCCGATGTATTAGGTAAAATACGTCAATTAGTTTCTGTATTGCCAAATAATTTTGAAGATGACGCTTCTTTTGAAGATTGCGAAGATGATTTGAATCGTTTAGTACCGGCATTTGCTGCTGAGGTTGCAGATGCAAAACAGGCGCTGCTTGATATTTCTGACAATAACTTCTTCATTGAAGTAAAGGAAAATTATGCAAAAGACATGGTAACCGCTTTTATCCGCTTAAATGGTATGACAATTGGTGCCGTTGGAAACCGTACACAGATTACCAGCAAAGAAGGAAAAGCAGAAGAAACTTTTTCAGGTGCACTAACCACAAAAGCATGTTTAAAGGCAGCGGAGTTTGTTACCCTTTGCGATTCCTTTAACATTCCGGTGCTTACTCTTACCAACGTAAATGGATTTGCAGCAACCCTGTGCGAAGAGAAACAGATTGGACGCGCCGCAGCAAAGTTAACGTACGCCTTTGCTAATGCTACGGTTCCAAAAGTAAATGTTATAGTTGGAAAAGCTTATGGCAGTGCTTATATTGCAATGAATTCAAAGCATATTGGAGCAGATTTAGTGTTTGCACTTCCAAATACCGAAGTTGGTATGATGGATGCAAAAGCAGCCGTGGAAATCATATATCAGGATGACATTTCAAAAGCAAAAGATAAAGTTGCTATCGTCAATGAAAAAGCAGCGGAATACAGTAAACTTCAAGGAAGCAGTGAATCTGCTGCAAAACGTGGATATATTGATAACCTGATCAATCCAGAGGAAACAAGAAAACATTTAGCATATGCGTTTGATATGTTATTTACAAAAACAGAAAGTCGTCCGGCAAAAAAGCATGGCACGATTTAGGATGAGGTGAGACTATGAAGAAATTTTGGTGTAAGCTTGTAATGCTTGCCATGATTATTACATTGTCTGTTGGAATTTCATCGGTTGCCTATGCTTATGATGAAGGAGAGATTATTTCAGTAAATGAACAATATCTTGCTTCATGGAATGGCACGGATTTCTCACCGTATTTAACAGATGACTCTGTAGACGATAAAGCGCGTGAACAATTTACAGGATGGCAGACAGCAAAAGATCAATTAGGTGCATTTACTGCCATTGATCAGACCGTTGTTTCCGAAGCAGATGGAGTAATTACAGCAATTACAACAGCAACATATGAAAAAAATAAGTTAACTTTTACACTAACTTATGATAAACAAACCGTTGAAAGTGCCGGAGCCATGTATGGTATTATTTCCATTGATGCAGTTTGTGGTACCGGAGACAGTAGTTCACCAAGTATGGCAAAAGCAGGAATGAATACATTAATGGGAATGGGTGTTGTATTTGTTACACTGATTGTAATATCCTATGTCATTTCTTTATTGAGACATATTCCGGGCTTAATTGAAAAGTTTAAGAGCCCTAAAACGAAGAGTATGGAAGTAAGCCAGGCAGTAGATAATGTGGTATCAACCATTGCTGAAAAGGAAGAGAATCTTATTGATAATGATGAATTAACAGCAGTGATTATGGCAGCGATTGCTGCTTCAGAAAAAGGGCAGGTTTCTGCTGTAGATGGCCTTGTGGTTCGTTCTATTCGCAGAAAAAGATAGAAAAATTCAATTTCGCTTAGGAGGATTTAAAAATGAAAAATTATACAATTACAGTTAATGGAAATATTTATGATGTGTCCGTTGAAGAAAATGGCAGTGCACCTAATATTACACCGGCACCGGTACAAAGAGCAGCGGCTCCCGCTCAGCCAAAGGTAGCGCCGCCTGTAGCCAAGGGTGGAGCAGAAGGTTCCGTAAAAATAAATGCACCAATGCCGGGAAAAATTCTTACAATAAAGGGAAATGTAGGACAAGCCGTTAAGAGAGGTGAAGTTATTTTACTTCTGGAAGCTATGAAGATGGAAAATGAAATTGTAGCTCCACAGGACGGTACGATTGCAAGTATTAATGTTGCAGCAGGGGATGTAATCGACGCAGGAGCTATTTTAGCAACGTTAAACTAAGTAAACAGACCCGGGAGGTACAATCTAAATGGATTATATAATAACGACATTAGGAAATTTAGTACATCAAACGGCATTTTTCTCCCTTACCTGGGGTAATTATCTGATGATTGCGGTTGCATGTCTTTTCCTATTTTTAGCTATAAAGAAGGGTTATGAACCCTTACTATTAGTGCCAATTGCATTTGGTATGTTATTGGTAAATATGTATCCTCCAATTATGGAGGAAGGCGGACTTTTACATTTCTTCTATTTATTAGACGAATGGGCAATCCTGCCATCCCTGATTTTCATGGGTGTTGGCGCAATGACTGACTTTGGTCCGTTGATTGCAAATCCAAAGAGTTTTTGGCTTGGAGCCGCTGCACAGTTTGGTATTTTTACTGCCTACATCATCGCAATCCTTATGGGATTTAATGACAAAGCAGCCGCCGCTATTTCCATTATTGGTGGAGCGGATGGACCAACTTCCATTTTCCTTGCAGGAAAATTAGGACAAACAGAATTTATGGGACCGATTGCGGTTGCCGCTTATTCTTATATGTCTTTGGTTCCCATTATTCAGCCACCAATTATGAAATTATTAACAACGAAAAAAGAACGTGAAATTAAAATGGAACAGTTAAGACCGGTATCAAAAATCGAGAGAATTTTATTCCCAATTGTTGTTACCGTAGTAGTAGTTTTAATTCTTCCATCTACAGCACCATTGATTGGTATGTTAATGCTTGGTAACTTATTCCGTGAATCCGGTGTTGTAAAGCAGCTTACAGAGACAGCATCCAACGCGCTGATGTATATTGTAGTAATTTTACTTGGTACATCAGTAGGTGCAACTACCAGTGCAGAAGCATTTCTTAAAATGACAACCCTTAAAATCGTTGCCCTTGGCTTAATTGCATTTGCAGTAGGTACGGCAGCCGGCGTATTGTTTGGTAAATTAATGTGTAAAATGTCTGGAGGAAAGATTAATCCTTTAATCGGTTCTGCAGGAGTTTCCGCTGTTCCAATGGCAGCCAGAGTTTCTCAAAAAGTGGGAGCAGAAGCCGATCCTACAAACTTCTTATTGATGCATGCAATGGGGCCAAACGTTGCCGGAGTTATTGGTACTGCCGTAGCAGCCGGAGTATTCATGGCTATATTTGGAGTTGTTTGATTTTTGATAATAGTGATGCTACTATAATTAACTAGACCAGGAGGTAATAAAATGGCAGAAATAGTAAAAAAACCTGTTAAAATAACAGAGACAATTTTACGTGATGCGCATCAGTCTTTGATTGCTACAAGAATGACAACCGAGCAGATGCTTCCAATTATTGATAAAATGGATAAAGTAGGATATCACTCCGTAGAATGCTGGGGAGGTGCCACTTTCGATGCATCCCTTCGTTTTCTAAAGGAAGATCCATGGGAAAGATTACGTAAATTAAGAGCAGGATTTAAAAATACAAAATTACAAATGTTATTCCGTGGACAAAATATTCTTGGATACAATCATTACGCAGATGACGTGGTAGAATATTTTGTACAAAAGTCCATTGCAAATGGGATTGATATTATTCGTATTTTTGACTGCTTAAATGATATTCGAAACTTAGAAACAGCAGTAAAGGCAGCAAACAAAGAAAAAGGCCACGCACAGGTAGCACTTTGCTATACACTGGGTGATGCTT
This sequence comes from Acetivibrio sp., assembly GCA_036658435.1. GTDB lineage: Bacteria > Bacillota > Clostridia > Lachnospirales > Lachnospiraceae > DIGJ01. The sequence goes on along the minus strand of JAVXEO010000035.1, from coordinate 3,092 downwards.
ATACCTTAGACTACTGGACCGGCATTGCAAAGAAGATCGAAAATATGGGTGCAAATTCTTTGTGTATCAAAGATATGGCAGGACTGCTTACCCCATATAAAGCAGAAGAGCTTGTAAAAGCATTAAAGTCTACAGTAAAGATACCAATTGATTTACATACCCACTATACTTCGGGTGTGGCTTCTATGACTTATATGAGAGCAATCGAAGCAGGATGTGATATTATTGATACGGCAATGTCTCCATTTGCACTGGGTACCAGTCAACCGGCTACTGAGGTTATGGTGGAAACCTTCCGTGGAACACCATATGACACCGGCTACGATCAGACTTTATTGGCAGAAATTGCAGATTACTTCCGTCCAATTCAGGAAGAAGCATTAAAGAGCGGATTACTGAATCCTAAGGTAATGGGAGTTAATATTAAGACATTAATGTATCAGGTACCGGGTGGTATGTTATCCAACTTAGTTTCCCAATTAAAAGAAATGGGACAAGAAGATAAATATTATCAGGTATTGGAAGAGGTGCCTAGAGTTCGTAAAGATTTCGGTGAACCACCACTAGTTACTCCTTCTTCTCAGATTGTTGGAACTCAGGCAGTTCTCAATGTAGTATCGGGAGAACGGTATAAAATGGTAACAAAAGAAAGCAAAAAACTTCTTGCCGGAGAATTTGGACAGACAGTAAAACCATTTAATCCGGAAGTACAAAAAAAATGTATTGGAGATACAAAAGCGATTACCTGCCGTCCAGCGGATCTTATAAAACCGCAGTTGGCAGAACTTGAAAAAGAGATGCTTCAATATAAACAGCAGGATGAAGATATCTTGTCCTATGCATTGTTCCCACAGGTAGCCACCGAATTCTTCCAGTACCGGCAGGCGCAGCAAACTAAAATTGACCCCAGTCTCGCAAACCCTGTAAACAAGGCATACCCCGTATAGTCACACAATTTTGAGCCCCAGCTTACTGGGGCTCTTTTTAGAAAAATTTCTCTCTGCAGGGAATTGCATTGGCGTTTTCTTTAGGGAAGGTAGTCTGGTGGGTCGTGGAAAGCTTAAACTATCAATTTATGCGGGGCATGTGTGTATTCTTTACATGCAGAACTAGTGTACGGACAGGTTGATATCTGATGCAATAATACTGGATATTTTTGCTATTTCATGTTAATATCCCGTCTTTGACAGTTAAAGAAAAGAAAAATCGCTACATCTATTGGTTTGTAAGGGGTGTGGCGGTTTTTCTCATCGTTTTGAGGTATAGTAATTTATTTCCTACCTTTACTATTTTTTTGAATTGTTTTCATTTTGCTTTTGCTAATGAATTCATAGTCTGTGCGAAAACCACAAACATCATGAAGATCATCTGTAATCTTTTCCCTGCTATATAAAGGCATATATCCTTGACTCTTTATATCTGCAAAATTCATTTCTTTTAGTGTATCAAGTATTTCTTCGCAAGTATAAGATTTGTTCAGTTTCTTTTCTAAAAGGCGATAAACAGTAAGTGCCAGAAAGCAAACCAAAAAATGTGCCTTGATATGATCTTCTGTCTGAACATAAGTTGGGCGTGCTGAAAAATCTGTTTTCATAATGCGAAAGCAGGCTTCAATCTGCCACCTTCCTTCACTTACTTTTAGAATATCACCAACTGGATCATCAAGCAGATCGGTGCATATCGCATATAATCCATCATATTTTTCTTCCTCTGAAATTTTATCTTCATCAAGATAATAATGTATTGTCGCTGTTTCTCCATCCTTTGTTGTAGCAAGCTTTCCAACAAATCTTGCCGGATCATTAGGATTTCTTTTTTCTTTTTTGTATTTACCAAATGAAATCATGTTTTCAGCACGTTCTATCTGACGGCTGCGCAGTAGCTTTTGGTAAGCAGCATACTTTGGCGAATAAGTAACGATAAGGCGCTGGTCTAATTTCTTTGTTGTATAAGGTTCATCTTTATAAAACAGGCTGTCCTTATCGTTCTCTGTAAGCGTTGTAATATCCACTTTTTTATCATCCGATACTCTGCGGAATCCAGTATGGCTCAGTGCCCATTCACGATCCTCAGAATTTAGCTTTTTAATAGATTGGGTCACAATGAAAGAACGCTCACCCATGTGGTTAAACTCACGGTTAGTTTCTGAGGCAAGGCCGGCATCACTGCAATAAATAAACTTTTCACATCCAAAGTGTTGCAGAATGTTTTTCTCAAGCGGTTTTAGAGAAGTTTGTTCATTCTGGTTACCGGGAAAAAGAGAAAAGGCGAGGGGGATTCCATCTCCATCCATAAAGAGTCCCATTTGAATAATAGGATTTGGACGGTGTTCTTTTCCCTTTCCGTATTTTTTACTGCCACTTTCCTGTTCGATTTCGAAATAATAGTTAGTGCAATCGTAATAAAGAATGCGATCATTTCGCGATGTTACAAAACGACTGTTTTTATAGGTTTCTGCTTGGATTAAATCTGATTCAGCAGCAAGAACATCAAGCGCACGGTACACATCATGAAGTTCGTAAGTTGGCTGCTCAAGAAATTTTTGAGCAGCTTTAAAAGAAGATTTCTTACTGCTGGGATCAAGAATCCTTGTATAAATGAGGTCTGATAGAATCGCATTCAGATCGTATTCAAACTTATATTTTGTCTTGATTTTCTTACAAACCTGGTCCAAGTGAAGACCGTAATAGATAGACTGTAGAAAGAGATAGCCTCCTTGAAAACACTTCTGCTGATGATAATCGAGTTGTCTGTCTGCATGAAAAGTGATCTGAACTGTTTTATTTTCATTTTCAACTTTGTATTTTTCTGTTTCCAGACGTACTTCTTCCTTAGCCCAGGCAACAACATCATCACGCGTAGGTCCATGTTCGGGTAACAGAGCAGTCAGAGTCCCAAGTTTGCGAACAATCGTTGAGGTACTAACTCCTTTTTGGTTGATATATGATTTTGTAATATAAAAAGATTCGCAATTCTTTGATTTAGATATCGTCAGTCTCATAGTCACCCTCCATAGTCTTATTATATCACACATTGCCATAAATTACTATAGAATATGAAAATAAATTTGACAAAAAAATACAGGCTTTATG
>JAVXEO010000034.1:14974-24835 GCA_036658435.1 Acetivibrio sp. | reverse complement strand
ACTTTCAAGGTGGCTTAACTTGGTATCATGCAAAGTTTGGAATTTTAATGTCAATGCAAAAATTATACGAGAAAAACTTAATTCAATTATAAAAATTATGTTTGCAAAAGGACTTATTTGTCGGAAATTTCGGGTATACAAAGAAGTCCTTTTGTGCTAGAATGTAATGTGGAGTTGAATGGATAGTCGGTGTACACGGGCAAAGTAAGGAGTACACGATTGGAAAACACACACATAACAATTAAAAATTTACCACATTCAGAGAGACCTTATGAAAAATTAGAACGATATGGTGCTTTTGCACTTTCCGATGCGGAATTACTGGCCATTATTATTCGGACAGGTTCACGAACCGAACGTTCTGTGGAAGTAGCCATTCAGGTATTATCGGCACATAAGGAATTTCCGGGACTTTTAGGAATTCGACATTTGACCCTTCCAGAACTAATGAAAATAAATGGAATCGGTAAAGTAAAAGCCATTCAGATTCATGCAGTTGCAGAATTAACAAAGCGAATGGCAAAGGCAAATATGGAAGACACCTTATATTTTCAAAGTCCGGATGTCATTGCTGACTATTATATGCAGGACATGCGTCATTTAGAAGTGGAAAAAGTTGTTTTGCTTTTGCTTAACTCAAAAAGCAAACGTCTTCAGGAAATAGAAATTTCGGTTGGTACGGTAAATAGTTCTCTTTTATCGCCAAGGGAAGTCTTTATTGAAGCGCTTCGATATGGAGCAGTTAATATCATTCTGGTTCATAATCATCCTAGTGGAGATCCAGAGCCAAGTAGTGCAGACTTATTGATTACCGAAAGAATAAAAGAAGTCGGTATCTTAATTGGAATTAAACTTATGGATCATGTAATAATTGGTGATAATAAATATATCAGTTTAAAACAGAAAGGATTTTTGTAATGTCAAAAAAAGTATTTGGAATAGATTTAGGCACCAACAATATTAAAATATATAAAAAGGGAGAGGGCATTGTCCTAGATCAAAAGAATGCCATCGCCATAGCAAATAAAAAGACTTTAATCGCTGCCGGAAATGAAGCCAATGAAATGTATGAAAAAGCACCCATTAACATTAGTGTTTCTTATCCTGTGAAATTTGGAGTAATTGCAGAAATCGAACATATGCAGATGCTTTTAAATCATTTTTTAGTGGATTTAATTGGTAAAAAAAATAGTTTAGGGACTTCAAATGAATTCTTAATTGCAGTGCCAACGGATATCACAGAAGTGGAAAAAAAATCGTTTCATGACTTGATTGCCAATTCAAATGCCAAAAGTAAGACCATCGGCATGGTAGAAAAGCCACTGGCAGCTGCACTGGGTATGGGTCTTGATATCTATCACGCACATGGAATATTAACGGTGGATTCCGGTTCTGAAACAACCGAAATTTCCATTCTTTCTCTTGGAGGAATCGTTTTAAGCAAACTTATTCCCATTGGTGGCAGAAAGATAGACGAGTCCATTAAATTATTTGTTAAAAAGCGTTATAATCTTGTAATTGGAGACCGTACATCCGAATACATTAAGATGAATTTGGTATCGGCATTTCCTCAGGAAAAAGAAAGTATTTTTGTATGTGGCCGTAATGTTGTAACTGGGCTTCCCTGCGAAATGGAAATCTTTTCAGAGGAAATAAATGAAGTAGTCAATGAACATCTTATTTCCATTATTGAATCCGTACGTGTTATTTTAGAACGCACTCCACCTGAAATTTCCGCAGATATTTATCGCTCCGGCATTTATTTAACGGGCGGCACTGCAAAATTACGTGATTTTGATAAGTTGTTTACCCATGAAACAGCATTAAAAGTTAATGTGGCAGAAGATCCTGAAAATACGGTTGCAAATGGGCTGGGGGAACTTGTAGATAATCTTGGTTCCAATAAGCTGGCTACCAATGTAATCAAAACGTTTAGTAGAAGGACAAAATAGCATTTGGAGGTTTGTTTTTGATGCGACGTAGAACGAAAATAACAATAGAACCAAAATATGTCTTAGCGGGATGTTCTCTTTTATGTTTAGCATTTCTTATTGTTTCTTTTCGATTTCCTGAAAAGTTTTCACCCATAAGACGTGCCATAGGACAGGTTGTTACTCCCATGCAAAAGGGCATTAATTCAGTTGGCTCGTGGCTTTATGAAAAAAAAGAAGTATTTCATACCGTACAGGATTTAAATGAAAGAAATCAAGAGCTGCAAAAAAAAATAGATACCATGACCTATGAAAATAAGATTTTGCAGCAAGAAAAATACGAATTAGAAAGTCTTCGCAAACTCTATAAATTAGATGAAAAATATGCAAGCTATCCCAAAGTTGCAGCAAGGGTAATTAGCCGTGACAGCAATAACTGGTATAATCAATTTTGTATTGATAAAGGTTCCGAAGACGGAATTTCTATCAATATGAATGTAATTGCAGATGGAGGACTGGTTGGAATTGTGACAAAAGTAGGAGATCACTGGTCAATGGTTCGAACCATTATTGATGATAAAAGTAATGTAGGAGCCATGTCGCTAAAGACATCCGACCTATGCAATGTAAAGGGAAATTTGGAATTGATTGATACCGGTACCATTGAAATTGAACTGGTGGATAAGGATGCAAAAATAAAAGAGGGGGATGAAATTGTAACCTCGCATATTAGTGACCGCTTCCTTCAGGGAATATTGATTGGATATGTTAACAACCTAAAGATGGATTCTTCTAATATGACAAAATCAGGATACCTGACACCTGCAGTTTCCTTTGATTCCCTGGATACCGTTTTAGTGATTACTGAATTAAAGAAAGAACTTCCTGCAGAGGCTATTACGTATTAAAGAAATGGAAAGGTTTTAAAATGAAACGCTTTATTAGTACAATTCTTGTAATTATCATATGCTTTGTATTACAGACAACTTTATTTCAGACCCTGGCACTTGCCAATGTTGTACCAAATTTACTTTTAATTGTTACCGTTGCCTATGGATACATGGGAGGGGAAAAAGAAGGACTTTGGGTAGGTTTTTTGTGTGGTTTATTGACCGACTTGTTTTTTGGTTCTGTCATTGGATTATATGCACTGATTCTAATGGGAATTGGTTATTTAAATGGAGTATTAAATAAAATTTACTATACAGATGATTTAACGATTCCACTGATTATTATAAGTGTCAGTGATTTATTATATAATTTTTTATATTATATTGTAGAATTTTTATTAAGAGGCCGCCTTGATTTTTTCTTTTACCTAAGAAGAATTATTTTACCGGAAGTGGTATATACCGTTTTAATATCTGTGTTTTTATATAAGATTTTACATACTCTTCATAGAAATACGAGTGTAACGGATAAAAGGGAGGCTTAAAATATGCTGGACACCATATGGAATGAAATTAAAAGCATAGTAAAATCTCGACTTTTCCCTATGTCCGTTATTTTTTTCACTTTATTTTTTTTACTAATTCATCAGATTTTTAAAATGCAGATTATTAACGGAGATGAATATGCAAAGAAAGCAACGGTAACGGGAGAAAGAGATCGGGCATTGAAAAGTACGCGTGGCAACATATATGACCGTAATGGTGTATTGCTTGCATATGACGAATTATCTTATTGTGTTAATATTGAAGATGTGGGTGCTTTATCTACAAATGAAGAAAAAAATGCAATGATACATTACCTAATCACTATTTTAGAAGCGAACGGGAGCCATTTGGTAACTGAATTTCCAATTTCTATAAGTGAAGATGGTGAATTTTCTTTTACGGTAGAGGGAAATTCCTTGCTGCGATTTAAAAAAGATGTGTACTCTTTATCCTCTTCTCAAAAGTTAAGTGATAAGCAGATTGAAATTACAGCCGAAGAGATGTTTCAATATATGCGGTATTCTACCGAAGTTTCAAGTCCTAAATTTATGATTGCTAAAACCTATAGCGATAAAGATGCATTGAAGATTATGTCCGTTCGATATGAACTTTTTTTAAACCGTTGGCAAAAATATGTTCAAAGTACCATTGCTTCCAATATTAATCCCAGGGCAGTGGTAGCTATTAAAGAAGCCAGTGCAGAACTTCCGGGGGTTGAAGTTGTTCAGGAAACTCATCGAGTTTATAATGACAGCAAATATTTTTCACATATCCTTGGCTATACCGGTATGATCACTATGGAAGAATACGAAGGCTTGAATGAAAAAGATACCAAACGTTATACCAAAACGGATCAGGTTGGAAAAAGTGGGTTAGAAAAAAAATACGAAAATTATCTTCATGGTAAAAAAGGAAGCGAAAAGTTAACGATTAACGAAAACTTTCGTGTTACCGATATAAAAGAGCGTGTGGAGCCCATTGCTGGAAATGATTTATATCTTACCATTGATGCAGCACTACAAAAAAAATATTATAATTTACTGGAAAAGAAAATAGCAAACGTTCTTTTATCCAATATTGTAAATAGCATGAATTATGGTTCCAAAGGGAAATCCAGTGATGAAATTAAAATTCCGATTTATGAAGTTTACAATGCACTGATTGAGAATAATATTATCGACATTACCCAGTTAAACATGAAAGATGCAACCGCGACAGAAAAATCCGTATATAAAAAATATCTTTCAAAGCAAAAGGAAGTTTTTCGTGACTTAGAAAGAGTTATGGCCATAGACAGTACCATATCAAACAAAGCCGCAGGTGAAAAACTAGAAACTTATCTTGACTATGTGTACTCTTTTCTGATAGAAAAAGATATTCTTTTATCCGATGCTATTGACAAGGAAAGCATTATGTATCAGGATTATGTGGAAGGTAAAGTAAGTTTAAGCGCATTTTTGCAGTATGCACTTTCCAATAATTGGATAGACTTAAGAAAGCTGCAAATTGGAGATGAATTTTACAGCACAAAAGAAATATATGCCAAACTTTTTGAGTATATTAAAACCATGCTTGTGACGGATAAAACCTTTAATAAAAAAATTTATAAAACCCTGATTTTTAACTATAATCTTTCAGGAAAAGAAATTTGTCTTTTGCTTTTCGATCAAGGCGTGTTAGAATATGATGAAAGCGAAATTGAAAAACTAGAAAATGGTACCGTTTCTGCCTATACTTTTATACGAAGTAAAATCAAAAATTTAAAAATCACACCTGGAGAATTAGCCTTGGATCCCTGTTCCGGTTCCATTGTGGTTACGGATGTAACAAATGGAAATGTTTTAGCCCTTGTATCGTACCCAAGTTATGACAACAACAAATTGGCGAATCAAATAGATTCTGATTATTATTCTTATTTGGAACAAAGTTCTGCCTCTCCAATGATTAACCGTCCACTTCAGCAAAAAACAGCTCCCGGTTCTACCTACAAAATGGTAACATCCGTAGCTGCACTAGAAGAGGGTGTCGTTGGTGAAAGAGAGACCGTTTTAGATAAGGTGGTATATGAAAAGATTACAGATGGACCAAAGTGCTGGAGTAACCGTTCTCATGGAAATATAGATATTACAGATGCCATTCAAGTTTCCTGCAATTACTTTTTTTATGAAATGGGATATCGTCTTAGTCAGGTAGGGGATACGTATAATAGTAACGTTGGGTTAAAGAAACTAAAAAAATACGCGTCCATGTTTGGTCTGGATGCTAAGTCCGGAATCGAATTATATGAATACGATCCTAACATTTCAGAGAAGGACTCCATTCGTTCTGCCATTGGACAAGGTACTAACAATTATACACCGGCCCAAATAAATCGTTATATTACAACGGTTGCCAATAAAGGGACTTGCTATAACTTAACGGTCGTTGATAAAATAAAAAACCTAAAGGGTAAGACGATTTTAGATAACAAAGCAAGTATCTATAATGAAGTTCATATAAAGGATTCTACCTGGTCCCTTGTTCAAGAAGGTATGTATAAAGTTTTAAATGGACCAAACAGTTCTATTTCTTCTTTATTTAAAAATTTAGGAGTCACAGTAGCAGGAAAAACAGGTACCGCACAGGAGAGTAAATCTCGTCCAAATCATGCTCTTTTTGTATCTTTTGGACCATATGAAGAACCGGAAATTTGTGTTACGGTAGTAATTCCAAATGGTTATTCATCCGGGAATGCTGCTGATGTAGGAAGAAATATTTATAAGGACTATTTCAAGTTGTCAAAGTCAGAAGCGCTTCAGGTTTCCGATCAGAATATCAGAGTTGAAGACTAGAAGGAGTATATTAAAAGTATGAATAATTCAGTTATGATTAAAGGAACAAAGTCCGGAATTATTGTAGTTATGGAACCGGCAATGGATTTTGATTCTATAAAAGTGGCAGTTGCCGAAAAATTCCGTACTTCCTCTGATTTTTTAGGAAATGCAACCATGGCTATTAGCTTTGAAGGCCATGAATTAAGTAATGAACAGCAACGTGAACTTCTAGACATTATTAATGAAAATTCAAAATTAAATATTATTTGCATTGTGGATACCAATCCAAAAACAGAAGAAATTTTCAAAAAGTCTTTGGAAGATAAACTGATGGAACTCAATGCAAATTCCGGTCAGTTCTATAAAGGGAATTTACGTTCCGGTCAGGTTTTAGAATCCGAAACCAGCATTATTATCATTGGTGATGTGAAACCCGGGGCAAAAGTTGTTTCTAAGGGAAATATTATTGTATTAGGTTTTCTAAAAGGAAATGCTTTTGCCGGAGCTTCCGGAAATGAAAATGCTTTTGTTTTAGCATTGGATATGAATCCCGTTCAGATTCGAATTGCAGATATCATTGCAAGGTCACCGGATTCTCCTCAACAAAAAAAGGAGAAGGAAACAAAGGTTGCCTATATAGAAGATGGTAACATTTACATTGAGCCATTTACAAAAGATGTGATAGAGGATATTCATTTTTTTTAAAAATTTTAGGAAAAGAAAGATTGGAGGAAATTTAGTAATATGGGAGAAGTAATCGTAATTACATCCGGTAAGGGTGGCGTTGGTAAAACAACAACAACAGCAAATGTAGGAACTGGTCTGGCAAAACTTGATAAAAAGGTTGTTTTAATTGATACGGACATAGGACTTAGAAATCTGGATGTTGTTTTAGGGCTTGAGAATCGTATCGTTTATAACCTAGTTGATGTTGTAGAGGGAAATTGCAGAATAAAGCAAGCTTTGATTAAAGATAAGAGATACCCCAATCTGTATTTATTGCCATCGGCACAGACTCGGGACAAAACAAGTGTATCACCGGAGCAGATGAAAAAACTTGCAGATGAGCTAAGAGATGAATTTGATTACATATTGATGGACTGCCCTGCGGGAATTGAACAGGGATTTAAGAATGCCATTGCCGGTGCAGATAGTGCCCTGGTAGTTACAACACCGGAAGTTTCCGCTGTTCGTGATGCAGACCGTATTATTGGTTTATTAGAAGCCAATGAAATAAAAAATACCCACTTAATTGTAAATCGTCTTAGAAACGATATGGTAAAACGTGGAGACATGATGTCTGCAGATGATGTGGTTGAAATTTTGGCCATCAATTTAATTGGTGTGGTACCAGATGACGAAAACATTGTCGTTTCTACCAACAAGGGAGAGCCTTTAGTAGGTGATGAAAGTTTGGCCGGACAAGCCTATATGAACATTTGTCGTCGTATTATTGGGGAAGAAGTGCCACTTCTTGATTTAAGCAGTAAGGGTGGATTTATGAGTATGCTGGCTAATTTGTTCAAAAAAAATTAAAGGAGGAGAATCGAAATGAGTTTGGCTGATTTCTTTAAAAAAAAGACGTCCAGTAATTTTGCAAAAGATAGACTAAAATTAGTTTTAGTTTCAGACAGGGCAAATTGTTCTCCGGAAATTATGGAGCAAATAAAAAATGATATTATTAATGTGATTTCCAAATATATTGAAATTGATGTAGAAGGGCTGGATATTAAGATTACTCAAACGGAATCGGAAGGAAATAATGGTTTCGTTCCTGCTTTGTATGCAAATATTCCAATTAAGGACTTAAGAAATCCAAAAGAATAAGGACAGAATATATGTTTAATTTTAAACAATATGATTTTAAACGTTATAATTTTTTTCTTTTAATAATTGTAACGTTAACAGGTGTTTTAGGTGCGAATTTTGTAAAATTGGCAAGTGGGGAAGAATTAGGTCCCTCTGCCTTAAAAAAACAGTTAATTGGGTTTTTCGTAGGTTTGATTTTTGCTATCATTCTATCCATGGTTGACTATCATTTTATATGTAAGTTTGTTGTATTTTACTATATTTTAGGAGTACTTATGGCGGCTGCAACAAAGTTTTCACCTATGGGAACGGATTTGAATACGGGATCATGGCGTTGGATAAATTTGCCGGGAATCAATTTACAGCCTTCTGAAATTTGCAAGATTATATTGATTTTAACGCTTGCGGTATTTTATAATAAGTACGAAGAATATATGGATAAATTTCGGGTTTTTGTAATTGGTGGCTTTCTTATGGCACTTCCTACGCTGTTTATTCTGGTACAATCCGATCTTTCTTCCAGCATTGTCATGATGTTTATTTTTGTGATGATGGTTTTTGCTGCAGGACTAAGCCGTAAAATAATTGTAGCATTGCTGGGCGTTGGCATTCCGGCTTTTGTGATTACCTTTTGGTATGTGCAGCAGCCTTATCAAAAACTACTGGATTATTATCAGCAGGGAAGAATTCTTGGTTTTTTAAATCCGGAAAAATATCCGGATATTATGTACCAGCAAAATTATTCTTTTCAAGCAATTGCTTCCGGACAACTTACTGGTAAACTGTTTAATGATATGGCCGCTGACACAAGGGTATATCGTCATGCCGATGTAACAGAAAGTGATTTTATATTTGCTGTTATTGGAGAAGAGGTTGGATTTTTGGGTAGTTGTGCTATAATAGGTTTACTAGCCATTATCATAGTTGTGTGTTTGTACACAGCGAACAAAGCTTTCGATAGACTAGGTATGCTGATTGCAATAGGAATCGGATCTATGTTTATGTTTCAGGTATTTGCAAACATAGGGGTTGCAACCAGAATGCTGCCAAATACAGGATTGCCTCTCCCTTTTGTAAGTGCAGGTTTGAGTTCTCTCATGAGCTGTATGATTGGAATCGGTTTGTTACTTAACGTTGGGCTACAGTCTTCAAGAAATAAAAGTGGTGGGTTTTCTATGTTATAAGAGTTATAAAGTGAAATAAAAGGAGGAATTTTTATGAACATTGGGTTAGTCGCTCATGATGCTAAGAAAAAATTAATGCAGAATTTCTGCATTGCTTATCGTGGTATCTTAATAAAAAACGAAATATTTGCAACTGGTACAACAGGAAGATTAATCGAAGAGGTTACCAATCTTAATGTGCACAAATATCTTGCCGGACATTTAGGTGGAGAGCAGCAGTTAGGTGCTCAAATTGAGCATAATGAAATTGATCTTATTATTTTTCTAAGAGATCCTCTTTGCCCAAAGTCACATGAACCAGACGTGTATAATGTAATTCAGCTTTGTGATGTGCATAATATTCCGGTTGCCACTAATTTAGCAACAGCGGAACTTTTAATTAAAGCACTGGACCGTGGAGACTTGGATTGGCGTGAGGTTATGAGAGGTTGATGAAAAGGAAAAGATCTACTTTATTTCTATGTTTCATTCTCTGTATAAGCTTGTCTTCCTGCAAAGGAGGAGGTCATGCAGATATACAATATAAAGCCAACACACCGGCACTTGGTGGTGTCTCAGAGCTTGAGCCCTCCTTTGCCCAGGAATTATGTGTGGTGCCAGAAGACTACAAAGAAGAAAAAGAGGATCAGTTTTCAGCTGCTGCCTCTCTTATTTTCGATGCAACCACAAAAGAATTTTTACGTGCAGA
>JAVXEO010000034.1:12442-14964 GCA_036658435.1 Acetivibrio sp. | reverse complement strand
AGATCATGTATATAAGCGACTTTATCCGGCAAGTATTACAAAGATAATGACGGCTTACGTGGCATTTAAATATGCGGATCTTCATGATACGGTAACTTTTAGTTACGATGCCTCCCATATTACAGAATGGGGCGCATCCCTTTGTGGTTTTGCAGAAGGTGACCAGGTAAATATGCAGGATTTGCTAACTGCTTTTTTAGTATGTTCCGGAAATGATGCAGGAATTGCAATTGCAGAGCACATTTCAGGAAGTGTGGACGAGTTTGCTAAGTTAATGAATAAGGAAGCAAAGGCTCTGGGTGCTACCCAGTCCCATTTTGTAAATCCACATGGACTTCATGATGAAAAGCATTATACCACACCGTATGACATTTATTTGATTTTTAATGCTCTTATAAAAAATGAAAATTTTATAAATATAATACATACAAAAGACATTGAGGTAACGTATAGCAGCAAAAGTGGAGAAATAAAATCCAAAACATTTACATCCACCAATCGTTATTTATGTGGAAAAGAGGTTCCACCGGAAGGTGTTACTGTAATAGGAGGTAAAACCGGAACCACCTTTAAAGCCGGATCTTGTCTCGTCTTATATTCCAAGGGAAGCAATGAACATGATTATATTTCTATTGTTTTTAAGGCGGAAAATGGAGATCGCTTGTTTTATCAAATGACAGAATTATTGAAATTAATCCCAAATCAGTAAAAAATGTTAAAAACTGTCTTTCCTTTTCCGTTTTTTTCTAATAATTACTGGTTGTAATTCCATAAAAATTGTACTATAATTGTCCTATAGTTAAATACATTTTATACATATAACACAATTTTCTGTGAAATCAATCTATTATTTATGATTGTATGTTCACTGACATATGAAGGAGGAGATTACAATGATACAGATTATTGCAGGTGAAAAGGGAAAAGGCAAGACTAAGATTCTTCTTGAAAAAGTAGCAGCGGAGGTTAAGACAACAAATGGAAACGTTGCTTATCTTGACAAAAATACGAAACATATGTATGAATTAAACAATAAAGTTCGTTTAATTAACGTGAGAGATTATTTGGTTGAAAATTATCATGAATTTTTAGGGTTTATATGTGGAATTCTTTCTCAGGATCATGATTTAGAAAAAGTTTATTTAGACAGCTTTTTAAAAATTTCCTGTGCAGAAGAAAAAGATGTAAAAGAACTTCTTGATAAATTAACAAAAGTATCAGAAACATTTAAAGTGGATTTTGTAATAAGCATATCAGAGAATAAACAGCAAATACCTGAAGAATATCAAAAAGACATCATAGTAGCTTTGTAATAGATGAAAAGAGCTTCCTTACGGAAGCTCTTTTTTCATTCATTATTACCAATTCTTCCAAAGTAACTAATGGCATATAAACCACAAATTCCTACAAGGGTATAAATGGCCCTAGAGAGAAAACTCATGTTTCCAAAGAGAACACGAATTAAATCAAATTGAAAGATTCCAATAAGTCCCCAGTTAATTGCTCCAATAATGATAACTGTAAGTCCAATATAATCAATTGTTTTCATTTTATAACCTCCATAATCCCTATTCTTATCATAAAAGCATGGTTTTATACATTTAATTCATTTTAGGGCTTTTAAAAAACAGACAAACTAAGTATAATAGAATGGTTAGGAGGTTGTTTAATGGCAAAACGTAATAGTAAGGTTCTTCGATACCGCAAGCCTTTTCACCTAAATGTTGGTGTGGTTGTTTTTTTTATCATTTTTATATATATGGTTGTTATTTCTATTAATTATCTTCGCCATGATCGAATCAGCAGTTACGAAGTAGTGGAAAAAAATATTTCAGATGATAATACATACCGGGGGATTGCTTTAAGAGATGAGGATATTTACTACACCGATAAAGCGGGTTATATAAATTATTACATTGGAGATGGAGAGAAAGCAGCAAAAGGTTCTACCATTTACACCATTGATGAAACCGGAGAGATATACCGGATTTTATCAAATGCAGATGCAGAAACTACTTTAACAAAAGAAGATTCTAAGAGAATTCGAAGTGCAATTTCTTCTTTTCAAAAAGAATATCATCAAAGTAATTACAGTGTAGTTTCAGATTTTAAATATGATGTAGAAAATATTATTTTAGAGCAAAACACACAAAGTCTTTTAACGGACCTTAACCGTGTTACGGATCAGGCCTCCCATGGCAGCTTTGAAGTAGTTACCCTAAAGAAAAGCGGAATTTTATCCTACACTATGGATGGAATGGAAAGCCTGCAAGTGGGAGAGGTTACTTCGGATCTATTTAAAAACGTAGAAGAGACAAGACATCAATTAAGGCAAAAAGAAGCACTTGCACAGGGCAGTCCTGTATTTAAACTGATTAATAGTGAAGATTGGAATATTATAATTCCATTGTCCAATTCTCAGTATGAAAAATTAAAAGATAGCGAAAAGGTGAAGGTTCGTTTTAAAAAAGATAATGTAGAAACGATTGTTGGAATTACAGTTTATGAAAAGTCAGGGAGCT
>JAVXEO010000034.1:0-12432 GCA_036658435.1 Acetivibrio sp. | reverse complement strand
CTATTTTGCCAATCTTAGTTTAAATAAATATATGATACGTTATATAAATGATCGCTTTTTAGACTTAGAAATACAATTGAATGCGGCGGAAGGTCTTAAAATTCCAATGAGCTCTATTTTAAAGAAAGATTTTTTAGTGATTCCAAATAATTATATTTCCATAGGAGGTAAATCCAATTCTACTGGTGTGATAAAGGAAACCATTGATAAAGATGGAGAAACTAAGTATGAGTTTGTACCTGTTTCCCTTATTTCAAAAGATGAAACGGAAGCCTGTGTAGAATCAGAAAAATTAAAGGTTGGCAATTATATTGTAGATACCCAGAAGAACAAGAAGTATCAGCTTGGAAAAATGCGTTCCCTTGAAGGAGTTTATAATATAAATAAGGGATTTGCTGTTTTTCGAGTAATTGATAAAATCTATGAAAACAAAGAATACGTCATTGTAAGGAAAGATACCCCTTATGGTTTGTCTACTTATGATCGTATTGTTGTAAACGCGGAGACGATAAAAGAATCTGCATTGATAAAGTAGTATTTAGAAGGTGAACTTATATGATAAAAGAAAATTTAGAACAGGTAGAAGCACGTATTTTAGCAGCATGTAAACGTGCCGGCCGCAGCAGAAATGATGTTACTTTAATTGCCGTAAGTAAGACAAAGCCGGTGGACTTTATTTATGAAGCAATGGAGGAAGGAATTGTTGATTTTGGAGAAAATAAAGTACAGGAAATTTGTGATAAGACGGAAATAATAAAACAGCCTCTTAATTGGCATATGATTGGTCATTTGCAGCGAAATAAAGTTAAAAATATTATTGATAAAGTATGTCTCATTCACTCGGTTGATTCTATGCGTTTAGCAGAACAGATTAATTTTGAAGCTCAGAAAAAAGGGCTTATCTGCTCCGTTTTACTTGAAGTTAATGTTGCAGAAGAGGAAAGTAAGTTTGGATTACAAATGAATGAGGTTCTTCCATTTATAGAAGAGGCATCCAAATTACCGAACATACAAATAAAGGGACTTATGACAATTGCACCTTTTGTTGATGAAGCACAGTATAATCGTAGATATTTCGCGCTTTTGCACAAATTATATATTGACATAAAATCAAAAAACATAGATAATGTTTCTATGGAAGTATTATCTATGGGAATGACAGGAGATTTCGAAGTTGCAATTGAAGAAGGTGCAACTATGGTTCGTGTTGGCACTGGTATTTTTGGAGAACGTAATTATAACATATAGAATTGAAAGGCATGACTATTATTATGGCAAATTTAGTAAAGAATTTTTTGGGCTACTTAAGATTAAATGAGGAAGACGACGAAGAATATATAGAAGATTTCGAAGAAATTAAAGAAACTTCGAACCGTTTTACAAGGCAACCATCACGTACTGCAGAAGCACCCCGTGTGATGGAACGATCCTTTTCTAAACAGCCGGATAGAGCGGCTACAAAAAAGGAAGAAGAGCCCCTTCGTGAACGTACAACACGTATGGAGAGAACCACGAATAATAAAATTGTTCCTATTCGAACAACGACAAAGGGATTGGAAGTCTGTATTATAAAACCCACATGCTTTGAGGATTCACAAGATATTTGTGATATGCTTTTGAATGGGCGTGCAACCGTTGTGAATTTGGAAGGCTTTGACCCGGAAAATTCCCAACGCATTATGGATTTTATTTCAGGGTGTGTTTATGCTATTAATGGAAGGCTTCATCAAATTTCACGATATATATTTATCTTTTCGCCGGATACCATTGATATATCCGGTGACTACCAGGAGTTAGTACCTGATATTGGCTTTGATGTACCAACTTTAAACAAGGAGTTTTAATCCATGACCTATATTATATGTCACGCGTTGTATATTTTTTTTATTATACTTGAAATTATCTTATTTTTATACATTATGTCATCTTGGATTCCAAATGCAGTTCGTTTTCGTACCTTACTTACCGCTTTACTAGATCCTGTTTTTGGTCCATTGAGATTTTTGCTGCATCATTCTATATTTTACAATCTCTCTATGGATTTAACTCCAATGATTGCACTTATTTTAATTTCATACTTGCAGACTTTATTTTATGGACTAAGCACTTAAAGGAAGGGTTATGAATCAAGAAAAAGAAGATATTTTGTTTTGCAAAAGAGTGAAGGAATTATCCCAGAGAGCGAGTCAAAAAGGCATCTATACTTTTTCTGATTTTGCGAATTTGAATGAATTAAATTTGTTTCACAAAACAATAAGAGAAGTTTCCGATATTGATTACCATTTGTGGGGTGGATATCCGGAGGCTGAAAGAAGAGTTATCTGCTTTAAAGGAAAGTACAGTTTGCAAAAAAGCGCCTGCCTTTCCCATGAGGATGACTCTTTTAATGATGTAGTCTTTCCTATTCAGTGCCTTTCTATAAAGCCTGTACAGGAAAAATTTAGTGATATATTAGGACATAGGGATTACTTAGGTGCCATATTAAATTTAGGGATTGAGCGCTCAAAAATCGGAGATATTTTAGTCCTTGAAAAGGAAGCTTTTGTGTTCTGTCATATGGGTATTGCAGAATTTCTTATAGATAATCTAAATAAGATTAAACATACAAAGGTCACCATAAATATGGTTACCTATGAATCTTCCCAGATTCGTCCAAAAACAGAAGAAATATTTGGAACCGTTTCTTCTGTACGTTTAGATGTATTATTAGGGATCGCCTTTTCCGCTTCCAGAAGCAGCCTTACCGGATTAATTTCAGGAGAAAAGGTGTTTGTAAACGGTAAACTGATTACTTCAAATAGTTTTATACCCAATGAAAATGATATTGTATCTGTGAGAGGCTATGGAAAATTTATTTTTCGGTCAATTCAGAAACAGACAAAGAAAAATCGTTATCGAATTTTAATTGAAAAATATAGTGGATGATTACACAGGAGGATTTTTATATGCTTACACCGGTTGAAATGCAAGGCAGAGAATTGAAGACAGGAAGAGGATACCAAAAAAAAGAAATGGATGAAGTTCTTGCTGAAATTTATAAAGATTATGAAATTTTATATCGTGAAAATATGGAGCTTAAAGACAAGGTAAGTACATTAAGTGACGGTCTAAGCTATTATAAAGAGCTGGAAAAGACCTTACAGAAAACATTGGTAGCTGCAGAAAAAGCAGCCGATGAAACAACCAAAGTTTCTGAAAAAAAGGCAGAAACCATTTTAATAGGAGCCCAAAATAAAGCAAATGAAATTGTATATCAGGCAAATCATTTTTATGATAGGGTCCAAGACAATATAAAAAGTCTCATGCAGCAATATGAAAGCTATCGAATCCAATGTAAAAAGCTGGCAGCTGCCCATATAGAGTTGTTAGATTCCGATGGATTTAAGGTGCCATTTTCAGAATTGAAAGATACGGTTAAAGATATTCAGATACCGGTATTTATAAAAAATGACAAGTTACAAAAAAATAAAGTAACGGAAGAGCCTAAAGTTGACCATCCTGTGAAAGAAGAACAAGATGTGGAAATTCTGGAAATTATTGCAGAAAATGACCTGCCAGAAGATGCCTCATGGAATAGTACCAATTTAGAAGATTCCAACCTGGAAAACAAAGAAAAAAACAAAATTTCAAAAGATATTCCAACGGAATCGGAAGTTACTTTATCCGAAGAGGTTAAAAAAGCATTAGATAATGAACTTTTTGAATTTCTTAATTTGTCAGATGACGATGAATAAAAGTGGAGGGATCATATGAGTAAAAAGTTAGTAGTAAAAGGGCCATTACAAGCATCAAATCAAATATTTTTAGAGCAGCAGGTTCCTATATATCCCATTTATATTGAAAACAATTATGATAAACTTTCAAAGTCATTAGAAGCTTTACATATAGAAAAGTGTAAGGCTTTGGTTATTACCGATATCAATGTAGGAAAATTATACATAGAAGAAGTGACTGCAATTTTAAAAAAACAAGTTGCTACCGTAGAAACACTTTACATTGAAGCAGGAGAGAGCTATAAGAATTTAGATTCCATTCGATTTATTTATGAAACATTAATCCAAAAATCATTTGATCGAAACGATATACTGTTTGCTCTTGGCGGAGGCGTTATTGGTGATATGACAGGCTATGCAGCTGCTACTTTTTTACGTGGAATTCGTTTCGTACAGCTTCCAACATCCCTGCTTGCTATGGTAGACAGCAGTATTGGTGGAAAAACCGGTGTAGACTTTAAATCCTATAAAAACATGGTTGGGGCATTTTATCAGCCACAAGCGGTATACATTAATTTGTCCGTATTAGCAACCTTACCGGAGCGGGAATATTTATCTGGTTTTGGGGAAATAATTAAACATGGCATTATAAAAGATAGAGATTACTACGACTTTCTAAATGAAAATATGGGTAAAATCATTAAAAGAAATAAAAAGTTATTGGAAGAGGTTATTTACAGAAGCTGCATGATAAAGCAAGCAATTGTAGAAATTGATCCAACGGAAAAAGCAGATCGTGCATTGCTTAATTTTGGACATACCATAGGGCATGCCGTGGAAAAATTTATGAATTTTTCAATGCTGCATGGTGAATGTGTTTCCTTAGGAATTGTGGCTTCTTCTTATATTTCTTATCTTCGCCAGTATATTAGCCAGGAAGATTTTTTATCTATATTAAATACCTTAGAAAATTATCGGCTTCCTAAAGTTTTGACTTTAGACAATAAATCTATGATTCAAAGTGAATTATTGTCAATTATTCAGCATGACAAAAAAATGAATTCCGGACAGATTAAGTTTATTTTATTAAAAAGTATTGGTAATGCCTATATTGATGAATCTATTACAAAAGAAGAAATATCAAAGGCTGTTTCCTTTATTATGGGGGTACAATATTAATGAAACGATTTTCCAAGTTCCTTGTATGGAATGTTATTCTGGTATTATTTGATCAGCTTACAAAGTATATGGCTCAAACAAAGTTAATGGGAACGGATGGCATCTCCCTTATTGATGGGGTCTTTCGTTTACAATATTTAGAAAACAGAGGTGCAGCCTTTGGTAGCTTTCAAAATAAAATAATATTTCTCGTTATCATTACCATTGCTATTTTTAGTGGTATTGTTTATGTTTACACAAAGCTGCCGGAACAGAAGCGATATTTTCCCTTACAGTATCTTCTAATATTTATATCTGCAGGTGCCATTGGAAATTTTTTGGATCGTCTTATAAATAATTATGTAATTGATTTCTTATATTTTGAATGGATCGACTTTCCTATATTTAACGTAGCAGACTGTTATGTAACCATATCTGCCGTGATACTTTTTATCCTGGGTATTTTTTATTATAAGGACGAGGATTTTGAGTTTTTAAAACAAAAAAAGGACGTAACTCATGGAAAATGACAAAATTTACATTGATTCTATCTCCGCTGGACTGCGTATTGATAAGTTTCTTTCAGAACAAGATTCAAATAGGACAAGAAGCTATATTCAGAAGTTAATTAAGGAGAATTATATAACGGCAAATGGAACTTGTGTAAAGGCAAATTATAAGCTTTCAGAAGGAGATATTCTGGAAGTTCGAATTCCGGAGTCCATTCCTCTTGATATCGTACCGGAGGACATACCGTTGGATATTCTCTTTGAAGATGCAGATTTAATTGTTTTGAATAAGCCAAAAAACATGGTGGTGCACCCAGCAGCAGGACATTATAGCGGAACCATTGTAAATGCCTTGCTTTACCATTGTAAATCTAATTTATCCGGTATTAACGGCATTATGCGTCCCGGTATTGTACATCGTATTGACAAAGATACCACGGGAGCCATTGTTGTCTGTAAAAACGATTTATCACATAATTCACTGGCCCTTCAACTAAAAGAGCATACCATTACAAGAAGATACGAAGCCATTGTATACAATCATTTTGCACAAGAAGAAGGATGCATTGATGCACCCATTGGACGGCATCCCATTGATCGAAAAAAAATGGCGGTGAATTACAAAAATGGAAAAGAAGCAATTACCCATTATCAGGTTATTCGAAATTTGAATCAGAACTTTTCCTATATAGCATGTAAGCTAGAGACGGGTAGAACACATCAAATTCGCGTTCATATGGCAAGTATAAACCACCCACTTTTAGGAGATGAGGTATATGGTTCCTCAAAATCTAAATTTCATTTAGAAGGTCAAACACTACATGCAAAAATTCTTGGTTTTAAGCATCCACGAACTGGAGAGTATATGGAATTTCAGGCACCGCTTCCTGAATATTTTCAACAATTATTGAAAAGTTTATAAAATTTAATACATAAAAAATTCGCTCCTTTATTTAATATAACAAATAAAGGAGTGAATTTTTTATGTATATTTAATGAAGAAAATATTACAATTTATTTTCATTTATATTACAAAATGAATTGACAAAAGAGTTCTAGTAATGTAGAATTATAATATCGAGCTTTCTACGAATGTAGATTTTCTCATGTGAAAAATTTGTTTTTTATTCGTTTGTATTATTAAGAATCCTGTTTGTTTTTTTAATAATATCATATAATTTATAGGCTTGTAAATGTAATACGACATGAGTAGAACTTATAAAACACTTGGTTTTATAACTTAATATAGTATTAGTTTTATGGTGTAAATATTTTTTTCTACACCAATAGTTTTACATTTTGGGAGGTAATATTTATGAAAGAAATTCGATTGCATGAAGGGGAATTAAATATTATGGAGCTGCTTTGGTCCAATAAGACACTAGCGGCAAAAGACATCTCGAAAATCATCAAAGAATACATTGGATGGGAAAAAAATACAACTTATACCGTAATTAAACGTCTTATCGATAAGGGTGCCATTATACGTGAAGATCCCGGTTTTTTATGTAGAGCATCTATTTCAAAAAGAACCGTACAAGGTATAGAAACAAAATCTTTAATTAATAAATTATACAATGGATCCCTTAATAATTTTCTAATTGATTATCTAAGCAATCAGGATTTGAGTCCCACAGAGGTTATGGAATTGCAACGAATTATCAGTGAACGAAAGTAGAAGAGGAGCAAAGGAGCTGCCACACCAGCTGATTGAAATCAGTAGTGGGACAGCTCCTTTGCTCCTCTGTGGGTGCGCACGCCCCGCCAAGGATTTTCTAAACGTTCCGACATTTAACCTTCAAATTTACCTATTTCAGGAGTCAGTTTAAGATTTCCGGTCATATAAGGAGGTATTTCATAATAATAAGAACTGGATTTTTTACCATTTCTTGTAATCCTCCATCCCATAAACACATCTTCGCCTTTTGTTTCTGCATCAGGTAGCATCGTTGTTTTACCGGAAGTATATTTCTTAATTGATTTTGGATCTAATTTTACCTTTCCTAACGAATCATAAGAGATTTTATAAGAAGCTGGTTTCACCCATTGTGCATATAGGGTAATGTTCTTATCCGTATTGATGAATGAAGATGAATCTCCCACATCAAAAAATTCGTTTTGATTTATTACTGTTTTCTTTCTGCCCCAACCTATAAATTTATAACCGGATTTTTTAAAAGTAGATTTTGGTAATTTATAATCTGAGGAAATAATGCCATTCTTTATTTTTTTACCAGATCCTCCATTGGCATTAAACTTAATGGAATTTCCCCATTTTGCCTTAAAAGATAAAGCTGGCCCCATACCTGAAGTAAAGGTGGTATATTTGTTTCCATTGCTATGATACCATCCAAGAAAAGCTGCACTTTTCTTTTTTGGAACTGGTAACTTAAATTCTTTTGTGGAAGCATCGATTTTTATAGATTCAATTTGTGTTCCACCGTCAGAATCAAATTGAATAAAATATTCTTTTGCCGGATCAAAAACGGTAATTCCATAAAAAGTGTTTACATTTTTATAGGTTAACGTAACCCCTTTCCAGCCTTCATTTTCAAAAGGTCGTCCCTCTGTTAACTTCACTCCTGAAAATGAAGTTATTTCAGAATTGCTTACTTCCACTTTCTTTTTATTGGAGAGCGTTGCTTTTACAACCATTCCTTCTGTTGAATATCCTTCTCCAACATTATACGCACATTTACTTGGATATTTTACAATTTCAATAGATTTTACACTTTCTTCTTTTGCAAAACTTACATTGGTACCCGTTAAAGCAACTGCAGCTAAAGCAATTAGAAAAGTAGATATAATTCGTTTCATACTATATTCCTCCTTGTATTCAAACTATGTTATAATGTTAATTGGAGCATCAAATCCTTTGCTTTCTTTTGAATTCAATTAAAACATCATCCGTATCTTTTAAGGGATGGTAGCCAAAAATAATTGCCGGAAAAAAATTCCATGGTTTTTTACGAATCATGTTATAATTTTTTACAGTTTCATGGTAAATCATTCTGCAAGTATCTAATGAATTTATTGCTGCACGTTCATTTGCTTCATTATGTACCTGCGGATAAAAATCACTATGAAGTTGTACTTGAGTTATGGCATGTTCTACTCCTTGCCGTGCATGGCTAAGTTCCTTGCATGCCATAGTGAACCAATGTACCATAAGAAAAATTGTACTAATGCTAGCAATAAAACATGCAATCAACATAAATGAATAAACACCTCCTTTTTTATAGTAACAATCATAATGAAGAGTGAAATACCTTATTACAATTCTATCAAAGTATTTTTTAAAAAACCATCTTATACGTAGATGGTAGATGAGAGAGTGTAAACGGTAATAAGTGCAATGGCTCTATTCGCAAAACCCTAGTTTTTTGAAAAGAGCCATTGCACTTTTAAAATCACACTTCCTTTACTGTATGATATCTGATACAATCTATAAGGAAAGCTTTACCTATTTACAAGGAAAGGATTTTTATATATGACAAACCCAATATCTTATGATAAGCAAATGATAATTGAAAATACACAACGGCTTCGTTCTTTAATGGAGACGCTGCCATCTTTTTGTAAAGAATATTTTCGTGGAATTGAACCTCGAACCTCTGTAAGAACAAGAATTAATTATGCCTATGATTTGCGTGTTTTTTTTAATTTTCTAATTATGTCAAATCCTACCTTTAAAAATTATAAAACCAAAGACTTTTCTTTGCAGGATATTGAGCCATTAGAGTCTGTAGATATTGAAGAATATTTGGAATACTTAAAGCTATATACCAGCTCTGATGGAAGTATCCATACAAATGATGAACGGGGAATTCATCGCAAACTATCTTCTCTTCGCTCCTTTTATGCTTATTTTAATAAGCGGAAGCTTCTAAAATCAAATCCATCACTTTTAGTTGACCTTCCAAAATTGCATAGTAAGGAAATCATTCGTTTGGATTATGATGAGGTTGCTACCTTATTGGATCTTGTTGAACATGGAAACGATACTCTTACCGGAATGAAAAAGGTATATTATGAAAAAAACAAATTACGAAATCTGGCTTTAATTACTTTGTTTTTAGGCACAGGCATCCGTGTTTCAGAATGTGTCGGTCTTGATTTAACGGATGTTGACTTTAAAAACAATCGAATTAAAATCGTTCGAAAAGGTGGTAAAGAGGATTTTGTTTACTTTGGAATTGAAGTCGAGGAAGCCTTAAGTAATTATATTGAGATCAGTCGAAGTTTAATCACTCCCAAAATCGGTCATGAAAACGCCTTATTTTTATCCATTCAAAAAAGCCGTATGACTCCAAGAGCAATTGAGAATCTTGTTACTGAGTATGCTCGCCAGGTTACTACCCTAAAGCATATTACACCACATAAGCTTCGCAGTACATATGGCACGTCTCTTTATCGTGAAACAGGGGATATTTATTTGGTTGCGGAGGTATTAGGCCATAATGATGTAAATACAACAAAAAAACATTATGCTGCCATGGATGAGGATAGAAAACGTTCTGCAGCAAATGTGGTACGATTAAGAGAACCGTAACCACATTCTCACTGCCCAGAAAACACTAAATAAATAAATTGACATTAGATTCTTCTGCATCACCTAGGTAAGAAGCCACACCAGCAAGCTCCACGCCGTCAATCAGCTCTTCTTTTGTAATACCCATGATATCCATAGACATGGTGCAGGCAACCAGCTTGATTCCGCTATCCATTGCGTGCTTCATAAGTGCTTCCAGAGAGTCTACATTTTTGTCGTTCATGACTTTCTTCATCATTTTAGTTCCCATGCCCCCCATATTCATTTTCGATAATTTTAGCTTACGGCTGCCCCGGGGCATCATGGCACCAAACATTTTATCCAGAAATGGTTTTTTTACCCCTATTTTTTCTGATTTTCTAAGAGCATTGAGTCCCCAAAAGGTAAAGAACATGGTAACCGGTCTTCCCATGGAAGCCGCTCCATTGGCTATAATAAAAGAGGCTAGTACTTTATCCAGATCACCGCTAAATACAATTATAGTTTTCCCTTGGGGCAAGTTAGGGTTTTGAATAGGATCCGTTTTGATTTCTGCTTCTTCCGGAGTTGTAATTCCTTTTTTTATATATACAATGTTTTCAACTCCATTGCGTTCTTTATTTATAAAGGTATTTTTTGTTCGTCTGCACCAGGCATCCATATCTTTTGCAAATCCCATATCCGTAGCGGATATTTTTAATATTTCTCCATCGCTCATATCATGTAGCGTTTCATTTACTTTCATAATAGGACCAGGGCACTGTAGACCACAGCAATCCAATATTTTTATTTCCTTTTTGGTAGTCTTCTCTTCTAGTTGTTTTTTATTGATATCCTCTTTTTTTTCTTCATAATCCTCTTTTATGTTATCCATAAAATGCATGGACTTGTAAAAGGAAGTACCTCCAGATAACACCTTTACCTTTTGAAAACCATGCTGCATTAATATTCTGGCCGCATTATAAGAACGAACCCCTATTGTGCAGTAAGGAATAATAAGATGATTTTTGTCCAATTCATCCAATCGTTCATGCAAGCTTCCTAATGGAATGGAATACGAATTTTTTATTGAAAATACCATTCGTTCCATTTCCTCGGTTACATCTAAAACCGTATAGGAATCTTTTTTTGATTCATCCTGTAGTAATTCATCTAACTCTTTCCACTCAATAAAAGAAACCATTTTTGTTACTACATTTTCTGCAACAAATCCCAACATATTTACAGGATCTTTAGCAGAAGAAAACGGAGGTGCATAGGCAAGCTCTAATTCGGTTAAATCATAGATGGACCCATGTAAGCGTATTGTAGTAGCAATCGTATCAATTCGCTTATCAACGCCCTCTTGTCCTACAATCTGTGCACCTAAAATAGTACCTTTTCCATCAAAAATTAATTTTAAAGTAAGGGGAGTCGCACCGGGATAATATCCAGCATGGGATTTTTGATTAATCAATACTGTATGGTAATCTTTATTCTTTTCCTTCCCCATAGCTTTCAGCTTTTTTTCATTTACACCAACGCTTGCAACGTGTAAATCAAATATCTTGGCAATGGAAGAACCAAGGGTTCCGTTATATTTTTTCTTGTCTCCGCTAATATTGTCCGCTGCAATTCTTCCCTGCTTATTGGCAGGACCGGCAAGAGGAATCATAGTTTTTCCACCTAAAATAAAATCTTCTACTTCAATAACATCACCCACTGCATAAACATCCGGGCTGGAAGTTTGGAGATATTCGTTTACAACAATTCCGGTACGGGAATTTACAGTAATTCCAGCTTCTTTAGCAAGCTCTCCATTTGGCTTAACTCCTATTGATAAAATAACCAGATCGGCGGTTACGGATTTACCACTATTTAAATGAATGATGGTTGAATTTGTTGAATTTTCAAACGTAGAAACGCCATCGCCTAAAAGAAGATTTACACCATTCATTTGCATATTTTCGTGTAATAGCTGAGCCATTTCAAAGTCAAGGGGTGCCATTACTTGGTCTGCCATTTCAATAACATGAACCTTTAGCCCGGCATGGTGTAAATTTTCTGCCATTTCCAAACCAATAAATCCACCACCAATTATGGCAGCTGATTTTGGATTTTTTTCTTGAATATATTTTTTTATAGCGTCTGTATCGGGTATGTTCCACAATGTAAATATATTTTCAGATTTAATTCCGGGTATGGGTGGCTTGATTGGTGAAGAACCGGTAGCAATTATCAGAGAATCATAAGTCTCTTCATAAGAACGATTATTCATTTTATCCATTACGGAAATCTTTTTATTTTTAGTATCTATTTTCGTTACCTCAGAAGAAATGCGTACATCAATATTGAATTTTTTCTTCATTGCCTGAGGGGTTTGCAAGAGCAAAGCATCTCTACTCTTAATAGAATTTCCAATATAATAAGGAAGCCCACAATTTGCATAAGAAATATAGTCCCCCTTTTCCAATATAATAATTTCCATTGTTTCATCTCTTCGGCGAAGTCGTGCTGCTGCACTAGCTCCACCTGCTACACC
>JAVXEO010000033.1:14505-25007 GCA_036658435.1 Acetivibrio sp. | reverse complement strand
GGTATTACAAAATAAGAGGTGAATTGTAGTGAAAGAATTAGTTGAAGTAATTGCTAAATCACTCGTTGATCATCCTGAAGAAGTAATCGTAACAGAGAGTGAAAGCGAAAAAGGAACCATCATAGAACTCAAAGTTGCTGCAGATGATATGGGCAAAGTAATCGGAAAGCAAGGCAGGGTAGCCAAAAGCATACGTAGTGTAGTAAAAGCTGCTGCTTCCCGAGAAGATAAAAAGGTCATTGTAGACATAATATAATGATCATGCAAATTTAAATAAACATAAAAAGCGCACTTGTGCGTTTTTTTATGTTTACAAATTCTTCCGGATGGAAGCCATATATAAGAATAGGAGTTTCCAAAATTATGCAAAATCAATCCAGTACCAACCAAGATTTTCTTCGCGTTGGGGTTATATCCAGTACACATGGTATTCATGGCGAAGTTAAAGTTTTTTCAACCACCGACGACAATACTCGATTTAAACAATTAAAAGAAGTATTTCTTGATACCGGAAAAGAGCATATTTTATTAGAAATTACCTCCGTACGTTTTTTTAAACAAATGGTAATTCTTAAGTTTAAAGGCTATGATGATATTAATGAAATAGAAAAATATAAGGGTAAAGATTTACTTATTACTCGGGAAAACGCCGTCCCACTGGATGAAAATGAATACTTTATTTGTGATATAATAAACGCAGAAGTAGAATCCCAAGAAGGAACAAAAATTGGAGTTCTCACAGAAGTTCTGACTACCAGTGCCAATGACGTTTATGTAGTAACCACAACCAATGGTAAGGAAATTCTGCTTCCGGTTATTGATGAATGTGTAAAGAAAATTGATACAGAGAATAAGAAAGTAATCGTTCACATAATGGATGGACTGCTAGAGGAATAACGATGCCAATGAACACAGATGGGAGCTTATATGAAATATCATGTATTAACACTATTTCCTGAAATGATTGAACAGGGTATGAATACAAGCATTACCGGAAGAGCAATAGAAAATGAAATCATTTCTTTAAATACGGTAAATATACGGGACTATTCAAAAAATAAGCATAAGAAGGTAGATGATTATCCTTACGGGGGAGGTGCCGGCATGGTTATGCAGGCAGAGCCCATTTATTGTGCCTATGAAGCAGTCATGGAAGATAAAAAAAAGCCCCTGCGTGTAATTTATCTGACGCCCCAGGGGATTGTGTTTAATCAATCCATTGCGGAAGAACTGGCACAGGAAGAGGAACTTATTTTTTTATGTGGACATTATGAAGGAATTGATGAACGTGTATTGGAAACCATTGTAACGGATTCAATATCCATAGGAGACTATGTATTAACGGGCGGAGAACTTCCTGCCATGGTTATGATGGATGCGATCTCCCGTTTGGTTCCTGGTGTATTAAATAATGATACCTCTGCAGAAACAGAATCTTTTGCAGACCATCTATTGGAATATCCTCAGTATTCAAGACCGGAAATATGGAAAGAAAAAAAAGTACCGGAAGTTCTCTTATCCGGTCATCATAAAAATATAGAAAAATGGCGGCGGGAACAGTCTTTATATCGAACACTGAAAAGACGTCCGGATTTATTAAAAGATGCTCCATTAAGTAAAAAAGATACCGTATTTTTACAAGAAAATACATAGAGTATGAGGTGATCTTATGATATCAAATGTTTTTAACCATGTTAATCTTTATGGAAAAGTGGCAGATGCTGCTTGGATGAGAAATGAAGTTATTACAAACAATATGGCAAACATAGACACTCCAAACTTTAAGCGCAGAGAAGTTTCTTTTGAGCAGGAGCTTATGAGTGCTTTGGTGGATGCAGAAGGTGACACCCTGAAAAAGAAAATTCAGGGTATTGATATTGACACATTAAATCCAAAGACCTATAAAAAATATGAGAATTTGTCCTATCGTTTGGATGGAAATAATGTAGATATTGATACCGAAAGTAATTCTTTAGCACAAAATCAAATGAAATATTATGGACTTACACAGACGATAGGTAGAAAATTCAATGGCTTATCTATGGTCATAAATGGAAAATAAAAAACTTGCATTTTGAATAAAGTTATGCTATAGTTTGAATGTTGTGAGATGCGATGTTCCTCTGTTATGATATACCCATGGTATGCTAAGTATTAAGAACATCAAAATAAGAAGGAGGTTCACACAAATGAACGAAATTATTAGAAATATTGAAGCAGCTCAGTTAAAAACAGAAGTTGCAGACTTCAAAGTTGGCGATACTGTAAAAGTATACGTTAAAGTTATTGAAGGAACAAGAGAAAGAACACAGCTTTTTGAAGGAACTGTTTTGAAAAGACAGAACGGCGGATCAAGAGAAACCTTTACAGTTCGTAAGTTTTCTAACGGAATCGGCGTTGAAAAGACTTGGCCTGTACATTCTCCAATCGTTGAGAAGATTGAAGTTATTCGACATGGTAAAGTAAGAAGAGCAAAACTTAACTACTTAAGAGGTAGAATTGGTAAAGCTGCTAAGGTAAAAGAATTAGTAAAATAAAGAAAGACAAAGGGACAAGTCAATTTGGATTGTCCTTTTTTTTCACTATGAAAGAAGTGGAGGCTGACAATGAATTATCGTTATTTGGATGATGATACCAAATCCAGAAAAAAGAGACTGCGAAGCCTGATTATTTGGATCATTGAAATCTTATTGGTTATTTTACTGGCATATTTAGTGATTGCTTTTGGCGTAGAAAAAACAACAATGATTGGTGATTCTATGAGTACCACACTGGAAGATGGAAATAAAATCATTGTAAACAAAATGGCGTACCGCTTCACAGAACCCAAACGATTTGATATTATCGTATTTAAACAGGCAGGAAAAGAACATGGATATTATACCATTAAGAGAATTCTAGGACTTCCGGGAGAAACGATACAAATTAAAGAAGGAAGTATTTATGTAAATGGCAGTTGTATAAAAGAAAAAAGTAACGTAGAATTATGTGTGAATGGCGGAATGGCGGAAGAAAAAATTTTATTGGATGAAAATGAATACTTTGTTCTTGGAGACAATCGAAATAATAGTGAAGACAGCCGATTTGCCAACATTGGAAATATTATAAAAGAAGACATTATCGGGAAAGCATGGATTCGCTTACACCCATTTGATTTTATAAATATGATAAATACAAAAAAAGACACCGAAACACAGACAGAATTGGAATAGGAGTTATATAATTATGCATTTTCAATGGTACCCCGGTCATATGACCAAAGCAAAACGTGCAATGCAGGAGGATATTAAATTAATTGATGTTGTAATTGAATTAGTGGATGCAAGAATTCCTTTAAGCAGTAAGAATCCGGATATTGACGAAA
Source organism: Acetivibrio sp. (assembly GCA_036658435.1). Lineage (GTDB taxonomy): Bacteria > Bacillota > Clostridia > Lachnospirales > Lachnospiraceae > DIGJ01. Next base: position 21,643 of record JAVXEO010000033.1, on the reverse strand, counting down.
TTGCAAAGAATAAGGCACGAATTATTTTATTAAATAAATACGATTTAGCAAATAAAGAAAAAACCATGGAGTGGAAGAGCTGGTTTGAAAAAAAGGGCTTCCATGTGGCATTAGTGAATTCAAAATCCGGTATGGGCGTAAAGGCCGTTATGAGTGTGATACAAGAAGCCTGTAAGGAAAAGACAGAAAGAGATCGAAAAAAAGGTATCTTAAATCGACCGGTAAGAGCCATGATTGTTGGAATTCCCAATGTAGGAAAGTCTACCTTTATTAATAGTTTTGCAGGAAAAGCTTGTACAAAAACAGGAAATAAACCTGGTGTAACAAAGGGAAAACAATGGATTCGTTTAAACAAAAACGTAGAGCTTCTAGATACCCCAGGAATATTATGGCCAAAATTTGAAGACCAAACGGTTGGTCTCCGGCTTGCTTTCATTGGTTCAATTAAAGATGAAATTTTAAATATTCAGGAACTATCACTTGAATTAATTGCATTTTTAATTAAAAATTACAAAGGTGCCTTGGAAGAGTATTATCAAATAGAAAGCAGCGAAAACTCTGTGGAAATGTTAAAATATATTGCAGTTAAAAGAGGCTGCCTGCAAAAAGGAAATGAACTTGATTATGATAAAGCGGCTTCCATTGTATTGGATGACTTTAAAGCCGGAAAAATCGGAAAATTTACATTAGAGTTCCCTAAAAATTAATTATGAGACAAATAGACATGAAACATAAAATATTATTAATCACGGCGATACTGATATTAATAGCCACATTTTCCTACCATTCTGTTTTTGAAATAACAAGAGTGGAAGGAGAATCCATGGAAAACACCTTATTTCCCAAGGACTATATTTTGCTTAATAAAATAGCCTATCATTTTAAATCACCAAAAAGGTACGATGTCATTGTTTTTCCCTATGACAAGAAAAACAATATTTATTATCTTAAACGCATTATCGGACTTCCCGGAGAAAGCATACAGATTATTAATAGCAGCATTTATATAAATGGAGCTCTCCTTTATGAAAATTACGGAAAAGAATCGATGGATGAATTTACAGAAGGAATTGCAGGGACATCAATAAAGTTAAAAGAAGATGAGTATTTTGTATTGGGAGATAATCGAAACAACAGTAACGATAGCAGAGATAGGAAAATTGGACCCATAAAGAAAATGGAAATTCTTGGAAAAACATCTTTTCGAGTCTATCCTTTTTCTTCCTTTGGGAAAATAAGGGACTGATTGTATGTATGATAAGGAAAAAGTAGAAGAGGCAATGGAACTTTGCAGGGACATACCTATTTTTTATGAAAAAACAACGGCTCATAAAGAACCCAGTTTTTCTTATATACAGGCATCTTATAAAAGGAATGCCTTATCTGAAAAAACAGAAGTATCCTCGCAAATAGAAGCATCCTTGCAAACAATAGAAATGGAACCACCTAGGAAGTCAAAATACATAAAAGAAATAATCTCTTTTCTTTTATGTATTTTGATTGCTTATGGCGCTGCCAGATTTATTACCGATTTTCTAGTGCAGCCAACACGGGTGGATGGGGCTTCTATGGAGAATTCTTTATTTGATGAGGATATCCTTTTAATTGACAAAATTTCATACCGGTTTCGGGAGCCGGAACGATATGAAACCGTTATATTTCCCTATTCTATGAGAGAATATTATGTAAAACGAATTGTAGGACTACCCGGAGAAACGGTACAGATTAAAGAAGGAAGTATCTATATTAATGACGAAAGACTACCGGAACACTATGGAAACGAAGAAATAATAGATGCCGGAATAGCAGAATCTCCCCTTTCCCTTGGAGCGGATGAATATTTTTTAATGGGAGATAATCGAAATCATAGTACCGACAGCCGGAGCTTTTATGTAGGACCGGTAAAAAGAGAAAAAATAGAAGGGAAGGTATGGTTACGGGTTTATCCATTTCATAGGAAAGCCTCTTTCCAATAAAGTATGCAACGAACCATTAAGGAGATAAAAGAAAGTTTAGAAGCTGTGGATATAGAGGATCGAATCCCTATGTTAGAGAAATTAAAGGAAGATCCGCGTCTGGGGGTTCAAAAGTTATTGCAAAATCAGGAAAACCAGATTCAACATCTTACTATAGAAAAAGAACGTGTTAAAAAAATGATGTATTTTGAAGAAAAATACAGGGAATATTCCTATATTTGTGGAATTGATGAGGTTGGCAGAGGACCATTAGCCGGGCCCGTGGTAGCCGGCGCTGTAATTTTTCCTAAAGATATAGAAATTCTTTATATAAACGATTCCAAGCAATTGAGTAAAAAGAAGCGTGAACTACTTTATGATGAAATTATGGAAAAAGCAGTTTCTGTGGGAATTGGCGTGGTTTCACCGGCGGTTATTGATGAAATTAATATTTTACAGGCAACGTATGAGGCCATGAGAATTGCAATTTCCAAGCTCTCTATAACTCCCTCTATTTTATTAAACGATGCTGTAACCATTCCAAAAGTTCAAATAAAGCAGATTGGTATTATTAAGGGGGACGCAAAAAGTATTTCCATTGCTGCAGCAAGTATTATGGCAAAAGTTACAAGAGACCGAATGATGGATGGGTATCATGAGATTTATCCGGAGTATGGATTTGATTCTAATAAAGGTTATGGGTCCTCCTTTCATATTGAAAAATTAAAAGAAATGGGTCCTTGTCCTATTCATCGTGAATCCTTTATTAAAAATTTTATATGTTAAGAAATGAGGTTGACTTATGGAAGACAATAAAACAAAAATTCAAAGAAAAACTGCAGTTGCCCTGTCTTATGATCCGGATGATGCAGCCCCTAGAATTGTGGCTTCCGGACGGGGGCTCATTGCAGATCGAATCATAGATACCGCAGCAAAAGCCAGTGTACCCATTCATAAGGATGAGAAGCTTGCAGGAACTTTATCAAAACTGGAAATTGGAGAATTTATACCACCGGAACTATACAATATTGTGGCAGAGGTATTGATTTATGTGGATGATATGGAACAACTTAAAGAAAAAATAAATCGAAACCGACCATAAAGGTGCATAAAATATAGAAATGGAATATAAAAATGAACAAACGGGCGTTGGGATTTGAAAAAGAAAAACTGGCAGCACAATTTTTAGAAGAAAAGGGATATCAAGTTTTAGAAAAGAATTTTTACAGCCATTTTGGAGAGCTGGACTTGATTTGTAAAAAAGAAGAATATTTGGTATTTGTTGAAGTGAAATATCGAAAAGAACTTGCTTATGGGTATCCTTTAGAAGCTGTTTCTTATAGGAAACAACAGTGCCTTTTAAAAACAGCACGTTATTATTTATATAAAAATAAAATAGAAGAAGAAACACCTTGTCGTTTTGACATGGTGTCTATTTTAGGAGAAAAAATCAATATTATAGAAAATTGTCTGGAATTTTAAAGATTAGACCCATAATGATAAGGAAAAGAGTCAAATTGTTACTGTTTTTTAGGATTAAGGCAAAAAATACTTTCATTTTTTATCATAGTATGTTATAAATGTATAGATAACAAGATAGGAGAAAATAATAGAATGAAGAAAAAGATAATTGTTACAACATTAATTTTAAGTATGATGGCTGCATTAAGTGGATGTGGTAAGAAAGAAACCCCTTCTGTAGGCATTGTAGACGAAGCAGCAAAGGTAGTAACTCTTGGGGATTACAAAGGGTTGGAAATGACCGTAGCTGAAGTTACAGAAGAGAATGTAAATGAATATATTAATACCAACCTGCTGCAATCGAAAGCAACCTATGAGCAAATTAAAGATCGTAAAGTAAAAGATGGCGATACCGTTAATATTAATTACGTAGGAAAAAAAGATGGAACTGCATTTGAAGGCGGAACGGATGATTCAGAGGCAGGAATGAATTTAACCATTGGTTCTCATAGTTTTATTGAAGGATTTGAAGAAGGTCTGATTGGATCAAAACCAGGAGATAAAATAGACCTAAATCTTACTTTTCCTAAAGATTATACAAAAGAAGATCTTCAGGGCGCAGCCGTTGTCTTTACTGTGGATGTGAATTATATTTGTGGAAAATCCGTAGTACCAGAGCTTACCGAAGAATTTATAACAGCAAATACAGAATACGATACCTTGGATGATTATAAAGCCTTTGTAAAAGAAACTTTGACTACAAACAATCAAGCCACTGCAAAAGAAGCGGTTTGGGGACAGGCCGTGAGCAATGCCAAGATCAAAGAATATTCCCAGAAAGATATTGATGCTGCCTTAGATAGTATGAAAAGTTATTACACCAATATGGCAAGCTATTATCAAACCGATTTACCAACGGTACTTAATATGTATGGTACTTCCGAAGAGACATTTAATGAAGATATGTTAGAAACAGCGAAGCAGATTGTTGGTGAAAAGCTAGTATCCCTTGCCATTGTAAAAGCTGAAAAAGCCGAAATTACAGACGAACTGTATAAAAGTAAATCAGAAGAATATGCAAAAAATTATGGTTATAAAACCGTAGACGAATTGGAAAAAGCAGTTCCAAAAGAAACCATTCGTGAACAGATTTACATTGAATTAGGAAAACAATTCGTAATTGATAATGCAACAGAAAAAAAATAAATACCATATGAAAAGTTATGATATGAAAAGTCGTCGTTTCCTTGGACGGCTTTTCCTACTAAAAGGATGTTTTTATGAAGAAAAAAGGCCATAAAATTGTAAAAGTTCTTTCCGGAAGTATCGGGGAAGAAATGGAAATTGAAGCAGGTGATTTCCTCATATCGGTAAATCATACAAAAATTCAGGATGTGTTTGATTATCATTATGCTATAAATGATGATTATCTTGAGGTTATCATTGAAAAAGCCAACGGGGAAGAATGGGAACTGGAAATTGAAAAAGATTATGAAGAAGATCTTGGTTTGGAATTTGAGCAAGGATTAATGGATGACTACAAATCTTGTACCAATCAATGTATGTTTTGCTTTATTGACCAGATGCCGCCCAATATGCGGGAAACCTTATATTTTAAAGATGATGATGCAAGATTGTCTTTTTTACAGGGAAACTATATTACCCTTACCAATATGAAGGATTCGGATTTAGAAAGAATCATTCATTATAAACTGGCTCCTATTAATATTTCCGTACAAACAATGAACCCGGAGCTTCGCTGTAAAATGCTTCATAATCGTTTTGCAGGAGATTCCCTGAAAAAGTTAAAAAAACTTTATGAAGAAAATATTGAAATGAATAGCCAAATTGTTTTATGTAAAGGCTACAATGATAAGGAAGAACTAGACCGCAGTATTAAGGAGCTTGGAGCTATGTACCCACCTATGCAAAGCTTGTCTGTAGTACCGGTAGGGCTTACCAAATACCGTGAGAAATTAGTCCCCCTTGAAAAGTTCAACCAACAGGAAGCAGCATATGTATTAAAACAAATTCACGGCTGGCAGCAAATTTTTCTTGAAAAATATGGAACCCGTTTTGTTTATGCAAGTGATGAGTGGTATTTAACAGCAAAAATGCCAATTCCAGAAGAAGAATATTATGAAGGTTATGGACAAATTGAAAATGGTGTAGGAATGATTCGTTCCTTAAAAGATGAGGTTTTTAACTACTTAAATACCGAAAGTTTTCATATAGTAAAGCAAAAACCATTTTCTATGGCAACGGGAGTACTGGCAGCCCCCATACTGAATGAAATTTTAGAAAAAATGAAAGAAAGGTTTCCAAATTTAAAGGGAAACGTTTATACTATAAGTAATGACTTTTTTGGCAGGGATATTACCGTTGCGGGGTTATTAACCGGACAGGATATTATAAAGCAGCTAAAAGGAAAAGAGCTTGGAGAATTTTTAATTTTACCCGATGTCCTTCTTAGGAGTGGGGAAAAAGTCCTTTTAGATGATATAACCGTTAGTGATATAGAACGGGAACTTAACATTCGAATACAGATTGCCGGTTCCGATGGCAAATCACTGGTAGACACGATTTTAGATAAGGAGTAATTTTATGAGTAAACCAATTGTTGCAATTGTAGGAAGACCTAATGTTGGAAAATCTACATTGTTTAATGTGTTAGCGGGAGAAAAGATTTCCATTGTTCAGGATTTCCCCGGAGTTACAAGAGACCGTATTTATGCAGAGGTTACCTGGCTGGATAAACAATTTACTATGATTGATACCGGTGGTATCGAAATGGAAACCAAGGATATTATGCTCTCTCGTATGAGAGAACAGGCAGAGATTGCTATTGATACTGCAGATGTCATTCTTTTTATTGTGGATGTCCGCCAGGGTCTTCTCGACTCTGATTTTAAAGTGGCAGATATGCTTCGAAAGTCCAAAAAACCAGTAGTTCTTACTGTAAATAAAGTGGATAATTTTGATAAGTTTATGCCCGATGTATATGAGTTTTATAATCTTGGCATAGGAGAACCCATTCCGGTTTCGGCAGCTTCCCAGCTTGGAATAGGTGACTTACTGGATGAAGTAATTAAGCATTTCACCACAGGAAATACCCAGGAAGAAGAGGATGAACGTCCAAAGATTGCCATTGTAGGAAAGCCAAACGCAGGAAAATCTTCTATCATTAACAAATTAGTTGGGGAAAATAGAGTGATTGTTTCTGAAATTGCCGGAACAACCCGAGATGCTATTGATACGGAAGTAAAATATAATGGAAAAGAGTATGTATTTATTGATACGGCGGGAATTCGAAAAAAAAGCAAAATAAAAGAGGACTTAGAACGATATAGTATTATTCGTGCGGTTGCTGCTGTAGAACGTGCGGACATGGTTATGATTGTTATTGATGCCCAAGAAGGCATTACCGATCAGGATGCAAAGATTGCAGGAATTGCTCATGAACGTGGAAAAGGAATTATTATATGCGTAAATAAGTGGGATTTAATTGAAAAAGATGACAAAACCATTTATACTTATACGACACAAATAAGAGATACCTTAGCATTTATGTCCTATGCACAGATTCTGTTTATTTCTGCTTTGACCGGTCAGAGAATTCATAAGATTTATGAAAATATTGAAACCATTATACAGTTTCAGAATTTACGAGTATCTACCGGTGTATTAAATGAAATTATTACAGAAGCCACCGCCATGCAGCA
>JAVXEO010000033.1:0-14495 GCA_036658435.1 Acetivibrio sp. | reverse complement strand
CACCGTCCGATAAGGGAAGACGGCTTAAAATCTTTTATGCAACCCAGGTGGCAATAAAACCACCAACTTTTGTAATTTTTGTAAATGATAAAGAATTGATGCATTTTTCATATACAAGATATTTAGAAAATCGTATCCGTGATGCTTTTGGATTTACGGGTACTTCACTTAAATTTTTAATTCGAGAACGAAAGGAGAAGTAACATGATAGGACAGATTCTTTTGTGCCTGCTTATCGGTTATTTATGTGGAAGTGTTTCCTTTGGCTATATTGTTGGAAAATTTTATAAGCAGGATTTAAGACAACATGGAAGTGGAAATCCAGGTGCAACCAATGCTTTACGGACTTTGGGTGTAAAAGGCGGACTCCTTACTTTTGCTGGGGATGCCTTAAAAGTTATCATTCCTTTCCTAATTATCCGATTTGTATTTTCAAATATACAACCTTGTTGGGAGGTTTATGCTCTTTACTTAGGACTAGGCGCTGTTGTAGGGCATAATTATCCCCTTTGGCTGAAATTTAAAGGTGGAAAAGGAATCGTTGTTACTTCAGGAGTAATTTTATCCTTTGCGGATTGGAGAGTTACCTTAATTGGACTTATTTTGTTTATTCTAATTGTAGCGCTTACCCGTTATGTATCCCTAGGTTCTTTAATGGTAGCATGGATGCTGCCGGTTAATACCCTGATTTTTTATAGCGGGCATGCCAATTTTCTACATATATTAGGAATTACGCTAATGTATACGGCCTTTGCTTACGTTCGTCACATACCGAACATTAAAAGATTACTTTTAGGTACAGAAAGGAAAATAGGGGTGAAAGATGAGTAAAATAGGAATTTTAGGAGCTGGAAGCTGGGGAACTGCATTATCCATCGTACTTGCCAAAAATGGGCATCAGGTAGAGCTCTGGTCAGCAGTAAAATCGGAAATTGATATGTTGAAACTGCACCGTGAACACAAAGACCGCCTTCCCGGGGTTCTTCTTCCTGAAAATATTTTGATTCAGGAAGATTTAGGTACTTGCTGTCATGCTAAGGATTTACTTGTATTTGCAGTTGCGTCCCCCTATGTTAGAGATACCGCAAGAAAGGCTGCTTCCTTTATTCAGGATAGACAGATTATTGTAAATGTTGCAAAAGGAATCGAAGAAACCACACTTATGACCTTGTCCGAACTCTTAGAGCAGGAAATCACAAATGCAGATATTGCGGTTTTGTCGGGGCCAAGTCATGCGGAAGAGGTCAGCAAGGGAATTCCCACAACGGTAGTTGTAGGTGCAAAAACTAAGAAAACGGCTGCTTTTATTCAGGAAATATTTATGAATGATTTTTTCCGTGTTTATACTAGCCCGGATATGATCGGGATTGAACTTGGCAGTTCTTTAAAAAATGTAATTGCCTTGGCTGCAGGAGCGATCGATGGTTTAGAACTAGGTGACAATACCAAGGCAGCGCTTATAACTCGTGGAATTGCAGAAATGAGTCGTCTTGGTATGGCTATGGGTGGAAGAATGGAAACCTTTGGCGGTCTTTCCGGTATTGGAGATTTAATTGTAACTTGTACAAGCAAGCACAGCCGGAACCGAAATGCCGGTTATCTTATGGGAAAAGGGTATACAGCAAAAGAAGCCATGGAAGAAGTAAAGCAGGTTGTAGAAGGAGTTTATTCTGCAAAAGCCGCATTGCTGCTGGCTCAAAAGTTTAATGTTTCCATGCCAATTGTAGAAGAAGTAAATCAAGTGCTTTTTAATGACAAATCGGCAAAGGAAGCTTTGAATGATTTATTTACAAGAGATAAAAAAAGCGAATATTCCGATTTATCCTGGTAAAAGAGGGACTGAAAAGTGAGGGTCATTATGAAAAAAGAAGAAAAGAAGGATACAAATGGTGAAAAGCTGGCAACGCACTTTGTAATATCCATTGCCTTGATTTATATTTTATTAGGTGCTTTACTTTTATTTGTTCCACAGATTCAAATTACAACATTTTGTTATTTGTTATGTGCTGTTTTAGTTATTTTTGGAATTATAGCAATTGTTCGATATTTTCTTACCGATGCTTACAAAAATATAAATGAATATGGTTTTTCAATGGGGGTATTTTGTGTTATTTTAGGCATGTGTGCCTTGGTAAAAATAACACAGGTAGCCGAGAGTTTTTTATTGTGTATTGGAATTGCATTACTGATGACCTCTGTGATTAAATTTCAAAATGCTTTGGATCTTAAGAATTTAAAAGACAAACCATGGTTTGTTATGCTTGGAATTTCTTTTGCATTTATGATTTGTTCCGTTATCATCATTATAAATCCATTTAAAAATCCAAACACTGTGAATTTATTTACCTATCGAGTTCTGATTTTAGATGGTTTTGTCAGTTTAATCAGTAATTTTTATCTTTTCTTAAAAATTCGGAGTTACAGAAAAGAAAGAAAAAAAGAAGATTCTATGGAGGAAGATTCCAAACAGGAAAGTAATGAAAACAGAGAAACCAACGAATCAGAGGGTACGGAGGATATAGGCAGAAAACTTTACGAAGAAGATGCTCCAATTTCCCCAAAAAAAGAATAATATGTTTCCCCCTTTCATATACTTTATTAGCTTGTAATAAAGTAGAAAGGGGTATTTTTATGGACAATTTTAATACATCAAACACATTTAATGTATATAAGGACATTCAGGCTAGAACCAATGGTGAAATCTATATTGGGGTTGTTGGACCTGTACGAACCGGCAAATCCACCTTTATTAAAAATTTTATGGAATTATTGGTAATTCCCGGTATGGAAGATATACATAGCAAGGAACGTACTATTGATGAACTACCACAATCCTCTCAGGGAAAAACTATCATGACAACGGAGCCTAAGTTTATTCCAAAAGAAGCAGCACTGGTATCCTTTGGCGAAGACAGCAGCGCTAAGGTTCGGTTAATTGACTGTGTGGGATTTATGGTAGAAGGAGCCAGCGGTCATATTGAAAATGAACAGGAGCGCATGGTAAAGACACCGTGGTTTCCTGAAGAAATTCCATTTACACAGGCTGCTGAAATTGGAACAAAAAAAGTAATTAACGACCATTCCACCGTAGGAATTGTAATTACTACGGATGGAAGTTTTGGAGAACTGGAGCGTGAAAATTATATTCCTCCGGAGTTAAAAACCATACAAGAATTAAAAAAATTAAAAAAACCGTTTATTGTAGTTCTTAATACAAGCCACCCATTTTCAGAAGAAACCTTAAATCTTTCAGAACAGATGCGGAAGGAATATGATGCTTGTGTATTACCGGTAAATTGTAAGCAATTAAAGATATCCGACATTCATAGTATCATGTCGGAGCTTCTTAATTCTTTTCCAATCACACAAGTTAATTTTCAATTACCAAAATGGGTAGAGATGCTAAGCAATGACCATTGGTTAAAAAAAGACTGTATTGAAAATATTAAAAATATAGTAGATAATTTATGGATTATTAGTCAGGTTAATAAAAATAATTTGACGGCTTCCAGTCCTTACATTCATGAGATAAAATTAGATTCTCTTCATTTGGAAAATGGAGAAGTGGATATTCAGGTGGAATTTGATAATCAGTATTATTATGACATTTTAAGTGATCTCGTGGGTATGCCAATTCAGGATGAGGAAGCTCTGATTCAGATTTTAAAGGAATTATCTGAAAAAAGAACCCAGTATAACTTATTGTCAGAAGCCAGTAATCAGGTGCAGTATAAGGGGTATGGAATTGTAATTCCTTCTTATGAAGATATTACCATTGATTCTCCGGAAGTGGTAAAGCATGGAAATAAATATGGTGTAAAAATAAAAGCAAATGCTCCATCCATACATATGATAAAAGCAAATATTGAAACAGAAATTGCTCCTATTGTGGGTAGTGAAGAACAGGCACAGGATTTAATCCGTTATATTAACCAAAATGCTGCTGAAAATGTAGATGGACTTTGGGATACAAATATATTTGGAAAATCAATCAAGCAGCTTGTAGACGATGGAATTAAGGCAAAAGTAAATAAGTTAACGGAAGAAAGCCAGCTTAAACTTCAAGAAACCATTCAAAAAGTAATCAATGACAGCAATGGTGGATTGGTTTGTATTATTATCTGATTAAAACTAAAAATCTCCCCTGCCTTTCATGGAAATGATAGGTTCTAAGGGGAGATATTTTTTGTACTTGTAATATATTTGACTTATAGTTGACAAAGTTTAAAGAGGTTGTTATAATAAAGACGTAATAAATTTAATAAATTCGTAATAAATAAAAGAAGAACTTTGAACATATAAAACGATATATTTGGATAAAGGATGCATGATTTTTATGCAATAGGAGATTATTATGATTCATTTTTTAAAAAAGTCGGTAATGGTTGGAATTGTTGGAATTACGTTGATTTCATCTGCTTCTGTAACCTCGAATGCAGATATTATATTAAAAGAATTTGACTTGGCAGGTATTACTTTGGATTTGAATTCTTATGTGATAGATGCTACAACTGACACACAAGAGGATGATACAACACCTGTAGAAAAAGATTTTAAATTAAATTTGGTATACGACCGCTTAGGTATCGCAAAAGTAGACAACTATTTGAATATAAGAAAAGGGCCGGGAGAAGACCGTAAAATTCTTGGTAAATTACCAAAGAATGCCGGCTGTCATATTTATAAGATTAATAAAGATGGATGGGCAAAGATTGTTTCCGGCAAAGTAACCGGGTGGGTAAAAGCCGAATTTTTAATTACCGATGAAGAAGCAGAAAAGTATGCAAAGCAAGTAGCGACTAAGGTTGCTACCATTAAAACAGAAACTTTAAAAGTTCGTTTTCTTCCATCTTTGGATGCTAAGGTATATGACTTAGTACCGGAAGGTGAAGAATTAGACGTTTCAAAAGAGTATTTAGATGAAGCGTATGTTGATAAATTTATTGAAAAGCGTAAAGATGACGAGTTTGATATTACCGAAGGTGTTAATTTGGATAGTATGAAGAGTGATTTAGACAACTGGGTTTGCATTAAGATGGACAATGAAAAGGCTTTTGTTGCAAAAGAGTTCGTCGAGATTTCTTTTAAACTAGAACGTGCCGTTGCAGCAGAAGAAGTAAAAGCAGATGAAGCAGCTGGCGTTTCCTCTACACAGGCATCTATCGTTGAATATGCAAAACAGTTCCTTGGAAATGCGTATGTATGGGGTGGCACAAGTTTAACCAATGGTACCGATTGTTCCGGATTTACTATGCGTATTTACGAACATTTTGGCTATTCTATTCCTAGAACATCGGGAGCGCAGTCTTCTTATACAACCAGTGTTAATTCTTCAGATGTAAAGCCTGGTGATTTATTCTTTTACGGAAGCAATGGAAGAGTCAGTCACGTAGCTATGTACATTGGAGGCGGACAAGTTATTCACGCAAGCACCGAACGTACCGGAATTAAAATTTCCAATGCTTATTATCGTACCCCGATTAAAATTGGACGAGTAATGAATTAATAAAATGGATAAAATCATTAAAAGTATCTCTTAAAAAAGGGAGTGTTGAAAAACACTCCCTTTCCATGTATAATGAACTAGAACTTTTATAAAGGAGGATATTATGATTTACGTTGCCATTGCTTTCATTTTATTAGTAGTCTTAGTTTGTAAGTTATATATGGATGAAAAAAATTTAAAGAAAAAAATAGAAGTCCAGTTAAGGGAGAACTGGGGACAAGTTCCCATACAGGAATATTCTTATGAAAAAATGGATTCTATATCAAAATACTACCAATCGAAAAAAGAAGCTTCCTTTGATGTGGATGATATTACTTGGAATGATTTAGATATGGATCGAATTTTTATGTTAATAAATCACACGGAAAGCTCCATAGGAGAGGAATATTTATATTCTCTTCTTCGGAAGCTTCAATTTTCAGAAGATAAATTAGTAGAACGGAATCGTCTGATTACCTTTTTCACCGAACATGAAAAGGAGCGATTTGAGGTTTTAAAAAAACTGCGGATGATTGGAAAGCTTAAAAATCTTTCCTTTTTTGAATATGTGAACCGAGCCGATTCCCTGGAAGTGCATAAGCCTTATTTTCACTTTATATGTATGCTGCTGATTCCACTTTCAATAGCCTCTATATTCATTCCCGGTTTGGAATCTTATTCACTTTTTGCAATAGCCGGTGCACTTATTTTTAACATTACCACCTATTATCGATGCAAGGCAGCCATAGAAATTTATTTTAATGTGTTTTCTTATCTCTTACGTTCTTTGGAATTTATAGAAGAGCTTTCAAAATTAGAGATACCGGAATTGGATTCTTATATGAAGGAATTAAAAGAACAGGTAAAACAATTTAAACGGTTTCGACGAGGCGCCTATTTGGTTGTTTCTAAAAAAATATCGGGTTCTTTACAAGATATCCTTCTTGATTATGTTCGTATGCTCTTTCATGTAGATTTAATAAAATTTGATTACATGGTAAAAGAACTTCATGATAAAAAAGAGAACTTGAATCAATTATTTGAAATTGTTGGTCTTTTAGATAGTATGCTTGGGGTTTCTTCCTTTCGTAAACTGTTTCAAGATGAATATTGCCTTCCTTCTTTAAGGAAAGATGAAAAAATTTACTATGAAGCCGAAGATCTATATCATCCATTTATTATAAATCCGGTAAAAAATTCCTTGAAAACCGAGAGAAGTATATTGCTTACAGGTTCCAATGCCTCTGGGAAGTCCACATTTATTAAAACTATGGCCATTAACAGCATTCTGGCACAAACCATATATACCAGCTTAAGCCGCAGTTTCCAAAGCAATTATTTTAAAATTTATTCTTCCATGGCTTTACGGGATGATATTATGGCACAGGAAAGCTACTATATTGTAGAAATAAAATCTTTGAAACGTATTTATGATGAATCCGGAGATAGCGTTCCCATTTTATGTTTTGTAGATGAGGTATTACGTGGGACAAATACGGCAGAGCGTATTGCTGCATCCAGCCAGATTTTAAAAAACCTGTCTTATCGGAATGCACTATGTGTAGCCGCTACTCATGATATAGAATTGACCTATATTTTGGAAAAGTATTTTAATAATTATCATTTTCAGGAAAAGATAGAGGAAAATAAAGTTTTGTTTGATTACCTGCTCCACACAGGCAGGGCAACTTCTCGAAATGCAATTAAATTGCTTGGCATGATAGGTTATTCTGAAACAATTATTGAGGAAGCAACAAAAGAAGTGGATCATTTCTTAAACTGTAATTCATGGAATACTTTATAATATCTTAACGGAGGAAAACGACTATGTTAGTTCGTATTTATACGGATGGTTCGGCGAGAGGAAACCCAGATGGTCCAGGAGGTTATGGAACCATATTAAGCTATACCGATGGGAAAGGCCAGGAACATATCCGAGAATTTTCACAAGGATACATTAAAACAACCAATAACCGTATGGAACTTATGGCAGCCATTGTAGGTCTGGAAGCTTTAACAAAGCCATGCGAAATAGAGTTATACTCGGATTCCCAGTATGTAATCAAAGCATTTAACGATCATTGGATTGAAGGCTGGATTAAAAAAGGCTGGAAACGAGGAAAAAATGAACCGGTTAAAAATGTTGACCTTTGGAAACGTATTTTAGAAGCAGCAAAACCTCATGAAATTCACTTTATATGGGTAAAGGGGCACGATGGACATGCGCAAAATGAAAGATGTGATTTTCTTGCCACCAGTGCCGCCGATGGAAAGAACTTAATAGAAGATAAAGAGGGACTATAAATGGAACAGCTTACACCAATGATGCAGCAATATACACAAATAAAAAATGAACATAAGGATTGTATCCTTTTTTATCGTTTGGGAGATTTTTATGAAATGTTTTTTGAAGATGCGCTTATTTGCTCCAAAGAACTGGAAATAACACTGACAGGAAAAAACTGTGGGCAGGAAGAACGTGCGCCTATGTGTGGAGTCCCTTACCATGCTGTAGATGCTTATCTAAATAAATTAATTGGCAAAGGGTATAAAGTTGCCATTTGTGAACAGGTAGAGGATCCTAAAAATGCAAAAGGGATTGTAAAGCGGGAAGTAATTCGTATTGTTACGCCGGGAACAAACTTAAATACACAGGCATTGGATGAAACGAAAAATAATTATTTGATGTGCATTATTTACACTACCAATGCTTACGGAATTTCTACTGTAGATATTACAACCGGCGATTATTATGTAACGGAAGTGGATTCTGACCGGAAACTTTTGGACGAAATTAATAAATTTTCTCCAACCGAGATTATTTGCAATGATTCTTTTTTCGTTTCGGGTATTGATATTGAAGATTTAAAAAATCGTATGGGCATTTCTATTTCCCCACTGGATCCTTGGTATTTTGATGATGATTCCTGCATTCGTTCCTTAAAGGAACATTTTAAAGTGGAAAGTTTGAATGGGCTAGGATTGCACGACTATACCATTGGTGTGATTGCAGCCGGTGCCTGCTTACAATATTTGTATGAAACCCAGAAAAACTCTCTCCTGCATTTAACCAAGATAACTCCTTACCAGACTAGTAAATTCATGATTTTAGATAGCTCAACAAGACGAAATTTGGAGTTAGTAGAAACCCTGCGTGAAAAGCAGAAACGAGGTTCTTTATTATGGGTACTGGATAAGACAAAAACGGCAATGGGTGCAAGACTGCTTCGAAACTTTATTGAACAGCCTCTGATTGATAAAGAAAAGATTAATTATCGACTGGATGCCATTGACGAATTAAATGAAAATGTGATTACCCGGGAAGAAATCCGTGAATATCTGAACCCTATTTATGATTTGGAACGTTTGATTAGTAAAGTAAGTTATAAAAGTGCAAATCCAAGAGATTTAATTGCCTTTAAAGCTTCTTTAGCTATGCTGCCTCCTATTAAGTTTCTGATGAAAAGTTTTAATAGCCACCACTTAGCGAAACTTTATGATTCTTTGGATACACTGGAAGATATTTGGAAACTTATTGAAACCTCCATAATGGAGGAGCCACCACTTAGCATTCGTGAAGGCGGCCTAATTAAAGATGGTTATTTTGAAGAAATTGATACCTTAAGAAAAGCAAAAACAGAGGGAAAAGATTGGCTTGCAGCTCTAGAAAGCAGGGAAAAAGAAGCCACCGGAATTAAAAATCTACGTGTAAAGTATAATAAGGTATTTGGATATTATCTGGAGGTTACCAATTCCTATAAGGACTTAGCACCTGCACACTGGGTTCGCAAACAAACCCTCTCCAATGCAGAACGATATACAACCGATGAATTAAAGAAACTGGAAGATGTGATTTTAGGCGCAGAAGATAAACTTTTCAATCTGGAATATAATGTATTTTGCCAGATTCGTGATAAAATCTCATTAGAAATATGCAGAATTCAAGCATCAGCGAAGGCAATCGCAGGAATTGATGTTTTTGTATCCCTTGCACTGGTTGCGGAGCATAATAATTTTGTCCGTCCACGAATAAATACCCAGGGAACCATTGATATAAAAAAAGGGCGCCATCCTGTTGTTGAAAAAATGATTACCAATGATTTATTTGTACCTAATGATACTTATTTAAACAATGACGAAAAAAGAGTTTCTATTATTACAGGTCCCAATATGGCCGGTAAATCCACTTATATGCGTCAATCGGCTCTCATCGTTTTAATGGCACAAATCGGAAGTTTTGTACCTGCAGAAGGGGCAGACATAGGAATTGTAGATCGGATTTTCACGCGGGTGGGCGCTTCGGACGACCTTGCCAGCGGACAAAGTACCTTTATGGTTGAAATGACTGAAGTTGCCAATATTCTAAGAAATGCTACAAAAAACAGTCTCCTGATATTAGATGAGATTGGTCGCGGAACCAGTACCTTTGATGGTCTGAGTATTGCATGGGCGGTTGTTGAGCATATTAGCAATCCAAAACTTTTAGGTGCAAAAACCTTATTTGCAACCCACTATCATGAGCTTACCGAGTTAGAAGGCAGACTAGACAGTGTTAATAATTACTGTATTGCCGTAAAAGAACAGGGAGAAGATATTGTTTTTTTAAGAAAAATAGTACCGGGTGGTGCAGATAAAAGCTATGGAATCCAAGTCGCAAAACTTGCAGGAGTACCGGAAAGCGTATTAAATCGTGCCAAGGAATTGGTGGAACAATTAAGTGATAATGATATTCTGATTCGAACCCGAGACATCGCTTCCGAAATTAAAAAATCAAAAATTGAAGATTCTTTTCAGCTTTCTATTTTTGATACCGTGGAAAGCATACATCCTTCTGAGGATATTCTTTCCGAACTCAGGGAAATGGACTTAACTAAAATTACACCAATTGATGCACTCAATAAACTATACCAGATTCAAGAAAAAATCAAAAAAAGATGGTAGTTAGGAGTTATCATGATTACTTTATTAGATCAAAATACAATTAATAAAATCGCAGCAGGGGAAGTGATTGAGCGACCCAGTGCGGTGGTAAAAGAACTGGCAGAAAATGCAATGGACGCCGGTGCCAATTCCATAACCATTGAAATCAAAGAAGGTGGAACGAGTCTGATTCGAATTACCGATAATGGAGGAGGAATGGAAGGCTCCGAAATAGCCCTTGCTTTTAAACGGCATGCTACCAGTAAAATAAAATCGGTAGAAGACTTAATGACCGTAAAAAGCCTTGGCTTTCGCGGAGAAGCTTTGTCGAGCATCGCCGCTGTTTCGCAATTAGAGCTGGTTACAAAAACACCCGGGGCACTTACCGGTTCTCGCTACATAATAGAAGGGGGAGAAGAAAAATCACTGGAAGCAATTGGTTGTCCCGAAGGAACCACTTTTTTAGTCCGAAACCTTTTTTATAATACCCCTGCCAGAAGAAAATTTTTAAAATCTTCCATAACCGAAGCCGGATACATTGCAGATTTGGTGGAGCGCCTTGCTGTTTCTCATCCGAATATTTCTTTTAAATTGATTCATAACAATCAGGTTAAAATACAAACCACAGGGAATCATAATTTAAAGGATATTATTTATCATATATACGGAAGGGAGATTACCGCCCAGACTGTAGAAATTTCTTCAAAAGAAGCGCCTCTAAGCATTTGGGGATTTATAGGAAAACCACTTGTTTCACGGGGAAACCGAAATTATATGAATTATTTTATTAATGGTCGTTATATAAAAAGCAACCTTATTAACCGTGCCATAGAAGAGGCGTACAAGCCTTATACCATGTCGCATCGCTATCCCTTTACCGTATTGCTCTTGGAAATGGATTCAGCCCTTATTGATGTGAATGTACATCCCACAAAAATGGAAGTTCGTTTTTTAAATCAGGAGGAAGTTTTTAAACGAGTCTATGATGCTGTTTGTGAAGCTTTAAAGGGAAAAGAATGGATACCGGAGATTACCCTTGAAGAAGAAACGGTAAAAGAAACCGAAAGGGCAATTTCACAACCACCCCTTTTACCATCTAAAAAAGAAACACCGGAAAGAGGACCGGAACCATTTGAAAAAAATCGAATAGAAGACCAAAGAAAAGCAGGGGCAAATCGGAAAGATTCCCTTCTATTACAAGAAGAATCGGTATATATAGCTCCAAAGCAGATTTCTCTTTTTAAAGAAACGAACCCCTTAGCGGAGGAAACCCATGGAGAGAAATTAGAGTTAAAAGAAACCGGATTTTTAAAAGAAGAGAATAAAAAAGAACACCGAATCATTGGACAGTTATTTTCTACATACTGGCTCGTTGAATATCAGGATAAATTATTTCTAATTGACCAACATGCTGCTCATGAAAAAGTTTTATTTGAGAGAACCATGAAATCCATAAAAAACAGAGAATTTGCTTCTCAAATATGCAATCCACCAATTATAATAACCCTATCTATGCGAGAAGAAGAAATAATAAAAAAGCAAAAAAGCAGTTTCGAACAACTGGGATTTGTAATAGAATCTTTTGGTGGAAAGGAATATGCCGTGAGCGCCGTTCCTGCAAATCTATGTAACCTTGCTCAAAAAGATTTACTTCTTGAAATTATAGATTCTCTTGTTAGCGAAAACAAAGATCAAAATTCAGATATTCTCTTAGAAAAAATTGCATCTATGTCCTGTAAAGCTGCCGTAAAAGGAAATATGCACTTATCGGAACAGGAAGCACATCAATTGATTGATGAACTAATGACACTGGAAAATCCATATCACTGCCCACATGGAAGACCAACCATTGTTTCCATGAGCAAATATGAAATTGAAAAGAAATTTAAACGGATTGTATAAAGGCGGAGTTATTTTGAAAAAACCACTCATTATTTTAACAGGACCTACCGCGGTAGGTAAAACAAAGTTATCCATAGAATTAGCAAAAAAAATTAATGGTGAAATCATATCTGCGGATTCCATGCAGGTATATAAAGAAATGAATATTGGAACGGCAAAAATTACAAAGGAAGAGATGCAGGGAATTAAACATTATTTAATAGATCTGCTGCCTCCAGGAGAAGAATTTAATATTGTAAAGTTTCAGACACTTGCAAAAGAAGCCTTAAACACCATTTATAGTAAAAATAAAATTCCAATTGTAGTAGGCGGTACGGGATTCTATATCCAGTCTCTTGTTTACGATATCGACTTTAAAGAAAACGAGATAGAAAACAATCTCCGAAAGAATTTAGAAGAGGAAGGGAAGAGAATGGGAGCGCATGCACTCCATGAAAAATTAAAAGAAATTGATCCGGAATCGGCGTTGAATATTCATGAAAATAATATTAAAAAAGTCATTCGTGCTATAGAATATTATGAACAAACCGGAGAAAAGATTTCAAAGCACAATCAAATAGAACGTCAAAAAGAATCTCCCTATAATTTTGCTTACTTTGTTTTAAATCAAGAAAGATCGGTTCTTTATGAACGAATTAATGGACGTATAGACCAAATGCTGGAGGACGGATTAATAAATGAGGTTGAAAATCTAAAGAAAAAAGGATATGATAAGAGTCTGACTTCCATGCAGGGACTTGGATATAAAGAAATTTTTGAGTATTTAGAGAATAGGACCACCTTAGAAGAAGCCCTTTATATTTTAAAACGGGATACCCGGCACTTTGCAAAAAGACAGCTTACCTGGTTCCAACGTGAAAAAGAAGTGATTTGGCTTCCAAAGGAAAAGTATTCTTCTGAAGATGCCATTTTAGAAGAAATACTTTGTCAATTAAAAGAAAAATTAATACTATAAAATAAGAGAACGACTACTTAAGGATAAGGAAAATTAAATTTATGAAAAATCATGTAAATGAAATCTATGAATCTCTTCATATCAGTGATAAAGTACAAAATTATTGTGAAGATATTTTAAATAATTTAAAGGAACGCTTTGAATCCATTGATCAGATTGCGGAATATAATCAAATGAAGGTAATTAAAGCAATGCAGGACTGCAGAGTTAGTGATATTCACTTTGCCGCAACCACAGGATATGGATACAATGACTTGGGACGTGATACTTTAGAGGAAGTATATGCCAAAACCTTTCATGCCCAGGCGGCATTGGTTCGTCCACAGCTTACCTGTGGAACCCATGCACTTACGGTTGCATTATCTGGGAATTTGAGGCCTGGTGATGAATTGTTTTCACCGGTTGGAAAACCATATGATACCTTAGAAGGTGTCATTGGAATTCGGGAATGCCGTGGTTCTCTTGCAGAATATGGCGTTACTTATGCACAAGCCGATTTACTTCCTAATGGAGATTTTGATTATGATTCCATTAGAAAAGGAATCAATAAACGAACAAAAATGGTGACGATTCAGCGTTCAAAAGGATATGCAACCAGACCAACCTTATCCGTTGAAAGAATTGGAGAACTAATCCATTTTATAAAAGAAATAAAACCGGAAGTGATCTGTATGGTGGATAACTGCTATGGTGAATTTGTGGAAATTATAGAGCCTACGGAAGTAGGCGCGGATTTGTGTGTGGGATCTCTTATAAAAAATCCTGGGGGAGGACTAGCACCTGTTGGCGGTTATATCGTAGGAAAAACAGAGTATGTAGAGAATGCAGCTTATCGCCTGAGTGCACCGGGACTTGGTAAAGAAGTAGGTCCTTCTCTTGGCTTAAACGGTGTGCTTTATCAAGGATTTTTCATGGCACCACAAGTAGTTTCCGGAGCCTTAAAAGGAGCTGTTTTTGCTGCGAATGTTTATGAAAAACTAGGATTTCCAGTTATTCCAAATGGAACAGAAGAAAGATATGATATTATTCAGGCAGTAACTCTGGGATCGCCAGAAGCCATTATTGCATTTTGTAAAGGAATCCAGTCAGCGGCACCGGTAGACAGCTTTGTAACTCCGGAACCATGGGCAATGCCGGGATACCATTCTGAAGTTATTATGGCAGATGGTGCCTTTATTCAAGGTTCTTCCATTGAATTAAGTGCCGATGCTCCCATTGAACCACCTTATGCTG
>JAVXEO010000032.1:19129-25233 GCA_036658435.1 Acetivibrio sp. | reverse complement strand
CACGTATAATAAAGTAAGAACTTTGAGTCAGAGGAGGCAATCATTTATGAATTCAATTTTAATTGCAGATGATGAGAAAATCGAGCGTGAAGGCATAAAAATGCTATTAAAACAATTTGATTATAAACTGGATATAAAAGAAGCAGTGAATGGAAAAGCAGCCATAGAATTTTTAAAGACCCATAAGGTTGATATTTTGTTAACGGATATAAAGATGCCTTTTATGGATGGATTAGAACTGAGCGAAGAAGCGTACCGGTTATATCCGGACTTAAAGATAATTATATTTAGTGGATACAGTGAATTTGAGTATGCAAGAAAAGCGATGAAACTGGGAGTCTGCGACTATGTATTGAAACCGGTGGATCCGGAGGAGTTTGACAAAACCATAAAGAGAGTTTTAGAGCAGATGCAAACAGAGAAGGAAGAACAAACCAGCAAAGAAAAAGAAAGAGGATTTTTGGTGGAGCATTTTTTATTACTCTTATTAAACGGAACCCCACAGGAGACCATTGAAGCCCGTGCAGAGGGACATATTAAGTTGGATTTTTTGGAACAGTATGAGAAAATGATTCTACTGGAAGTAGACCAGAACTTTTTTGACAGTGCAGGACTTGATTTTGAGGAAGCCTTGAAACAGGAATTGCAGATTCCGTTTCAATATTTGAATTTAGATGAACAGCAGAGTATTCTTCTATTTGAAAAAAATACAAACTGTGATTTCAAAATATTGGCAGAACATATTTTTCAATATATTTTACAAGCTTATAAAAGGGAATGCTACATCGCCGTGAGTAAACCTTTTCATGGAATGGAAAACATTCCTAAAATCTACAATAAATTAGAACAACTTCTGGAAAATAAGTTTTATTATCGTGATATCTTTTTGTTTTACCAAGATCAGGATTTTGCAGCAAGCGTGGATGAAGAAGCAGATGAGAAATTAACAAAATTAATTACGGAGGACATTCAGAATAAGGATATTGCGGCACTAAAGAATCATTTTGAACGACTTGGAAGAAAGTACCAGGGAAAAACTAATTTTTCTCAAATGTATGTAAAATTTATTTTTTCTAATATAATCAAGGAAATTTATCTGGTAATATCGGAAGTAGATGAGAAAAATTTGAATAAAGAGATTGATCTTTTATATCGAAGCAATGATATTTTTAATGTAATCGAAATTACACGGGCAAATATTGAGCGGTTGGAAGCGGATTTGAATAAAAATGAGAAAAGTCTTCGGGGAGAAGTGGAGACGATAAAAAAATATATCTACGAGCACTACGATAAAGACATTAGCGTGGAAAGTCTGGCAGAACAGGTTTGTCTGGCACCAAGCTATGTCAGTTTTATTTTTAAAAAGGAAACCGGTCAGAATTTAAGCAAATACATTAAGGCATATCGTATGGAACGTGCCAAGAGAATGCTCAATGATTCCCATGAAAAAATCGTAACCATTAGCCAGGCAGTGGGATATAGCAACGTATCTTATTTTTGCCAGAGTTTTCGGGAATATTTCGGGGTGAGCCCGGAGAAATATAGAAAGAGTGGAGAATAGTATGGGCTTTTTCATGAGTTTCTTTCATAATATGAAGATTCGAAAGAAATTAATTCTCACTTATTTGGTGGTCAGCATTGTACCCATTACGTTGCTGGGGCTCCTTTGCTATCAGGAAACAAGAGAACTTTTATTGGAAAAAGAAGGGTATAAGCAGGAAGAATCCTTACAACAGGTGGCGGCCAGTCTGGATAACCAGATCCAGATCTACAATAATCTTTCAGACTACATAGCATTTAACCAAACCATAGAACAGGTCATTAATTATAAATACCAGAACTACTATGATATGTATGAAAAGTATACAAACCTGCTGGATCCCCTTCTTGCTTCTTTAAAGTATTTTCATAATGATGTAAAACGGGTTACCATTTACACGAAAAATACAACCGTAGAACATGATACAACCATTGCTCCTTTAGATAATATAAAGGACTTTTCCTGGTACCAAAAAGTGTGTGAAAACCCGGGGATTTTGTGGTTTGTGGATGAGAACGGAAATGCCTTTCTTGCTAGACAGCTGCCAAAAGATATGGGAGTACGAGTAGATGGGATCCTGTATATTGACGTAAAATACAAGAAATTATTTGAACCTATGGAAAATCTGGTTGACAGCAATTATGGAATTTGTGTTATGAATGAAAATGGAACCCCTTTGTTTGAAAAAAATATGTTTGAACAAAAGTACAAAGGAGAGATTCTAAGTGCAAAAACATTGAGAGACTTTGACGGTGGAAAATATGAAAATCTGAGGGCACAGTATATGATTTCAAAGGATACGGTGGAAAGCTGTGGCTGGACGCTTTATCTATATAAACCCATGAAAATCATCTCTACCTCTGCCAATTCCATTGCGTGGACCGTTTTATTTGTGGCGCTTATTTGTATTTTTATTGTGGCGGCGGTAGGCTATGGAATGTCCTACTTTATGTTTCACCGCCTGGAGAACCTGAATAAGAACATGGAGCAGGTAGAAAATGGAAACATTAAAGCTTGGGTCAGCTCAGACTCCGACGATGAAATAGGGGAATTGATTCGAAGCTTTGAAAAAATGATTGGAAAAATTCAATTTTTAATTCAAGAGGTGTATCAAAGTGAGATTACACTAAAAGAATTTGAAATGAAAGCGCTACAAGCACAAATCAATCCACACTTTCTCTATAATTCCTTATCGGTGATTAACTGGAAGGCATTGGCAGCAAATGAAAAAGAGATAAGCCGCCTGACTCTGCTGCTTTCTAGTTTTTACCGAACTACTTTAAACAAAGGAAAAAATACCATTCTTGTTTGCGATGAACTGAAAAATATGGATGCTTATTTGGAAATACAGTTGATTATGCATGATTACAGTTTTGACGTTGTAAGAAATATTGATTCGGAAATAGTAAATCATGCCATGCCAAATCTTATGCTCCAACCCATTGTAGAGAATGCCATTGGACATGGAATTGATTTAAAAGAAGAGGGAAGAGGCTGCCTTACCATTACCGGAAAACAAAAAAAAGATACTTTTGTTTTTACAATAGAAGATAATGGAGTAGGAATTGATGAAAAAACCATAGAAACCATTTTGACTTTTCATACAAAAGGTTATGGAGTAAAGAACGTAAATGAAAGAATCGGTCTGCTTTATGGTAAGGAATATGGATTACACATTGAAAGCAAAAAAGGAGAAGGAACCAGAGTGGTAATGGAACTTCCCAACAGCTTAAAAGAAAATGTGGGAGGAATAGAAAATGCGGAGTCATAATTACAAAATGAAATGGATAATACTGGCGATACTCATGGTTTGCACAGGGTGCCACTCACTGGAAGAAAGCCAAGAAAAGGAGACTCCGGTAGAAAATAAGCCGGTGCTCACGATGGAAGAGGCATCAAAAGAGGATTATGGAAGATATCCTGAGGAAATTACGTACACACTTGGGAAAATGACAGCAGAAAACAACTCCAATATGCCGGACGGAGATACCTATGAGAACAATGTATATACCCGCTATTTAAAAGATATGTTAAATATACAAAATGTGAACGCGTTTGAGGCAGCGGGGAATTTGTATGACAATGTTGTTTCTATGGCTGTGACAGACAATGAACTGCCGGACATTATGATTGTTCAGGATTTGGATACCCTGATGGAATTGGAAAAAAAGAATAAGATTGAAGACCTGAGCCTAAGCTACCAGGAATGTGCAAGCCCAAAAATAAAAGAGATCTATGACAGCTACGATGGTGCCGTTCTTGACAGGGCAACCATAGATGGAAAGCTAATGGCAATACCGGGAACGAATATTCAAAATGGCCCGAATCTGCTATGGCTGCGAAAAGACTGGATGGATAAACTGGGATTAAAAGCACCGACGAATTTAAAAGAAGCAGAAAAAATTATACAGGAGTTTGTAGAAAAGGATCCCGGACAAAATGGCAGGGGACAAACGGTGGGACTTGTTTTTGATGCGGCCAATATTGGAAATCCGGATAAGTGCTATCAACTGGATCCGTTATTTTCCTACTTTGGAGCCTATCCTCAAAAATGGCTTAAAAATGAAGATGGAACGATTACCTATGGTTCAACCACAAAAGAGGCCAAAGAAGCGTTGAAACATTTGCAGAAATTATATAAAAAAAATATTTTGGATTCTCAGTTTTTGGTAAGAACCAGCGCGAATATTGACCAGCTTATTGAGAGTGGAAAATGTGGTTCATTTTTTGGGCCTTGGTGGGCACCGAATAATCCCATTATGAATGCCTATCAAATAGATAGATCAGCAGACTGGCAGCCCTATTTGATTCCAACAGAAGAGGACGGAAGCATTACAACCTACAGGCAGGACGCCAGTAACAAATATATTGTAGTAAAGAAAGGGTTTGAGCACCCTGAAATTGCCATTAAAATTATTAATGTGCTATTCGATTATACACGTTATGTGGATATACAAAATCAGGATATGCAAAATTATTATTCACTAAATGTGGATCCAACGGCAAGACCGCTGGCTGTAAACGTAGATTATAGTGATGCTCTTGCACGAACGACAGAAAGTATTGAACGGGCATTAAAAGGAGAAAAGAAGGAAGAGGAGCTTATAACCATTGAAAAATCCTATTATAAGATCTGCAAATCCTACCTTTCCCATCGGGAAAACCCGTCTCCGGAAGAGTGGGCTGCTTACACATCAAGAATTACAACGGTAGATATGCTTTCAAAGGCAAAGGTCAACTATAAGGAGACCGTTATAAAAAGCGAGACCCGTACCATGCAAAAGGAAGGGTGGAATTTAAACCTTATGGAAAAGAATGCCTACCTTAAAATAATCAGCGGAGAGGCGGATATAAAGGAATTTGATTCTTTTGTAAAAGAGTGGAAGAAGCAGGGTGGCAATCAAATTGAAAGGGAACTTGCAAATTGAGACTATAAAAGTTCCACATAACCATAACCATTTTTGCAAAGACCGGCCCATTCTAAAATAGCAGATAAAGAGGAGATGGTTCGTAAACAGGACTCTCCTTTTTTTATATGGTAGGCATGATAGGCTACATATCCTTCCAAGGAATCAAGGGGCAGACCGGCGCTTCCAAGCTTCCCCTTCATAGCATTTCCCTTGGCTGCTTTTCCACCGTTTTTTTCTAAAAGAGTAACGGCATAATCAAAAGCACTCCAGGTAAGGGTACGGCTATGAGGAAGATTGGTTGCAAGAATTCCGTTGCCATAGTCTTCGTAATAAATTTGAAAGGGTTCTCCTTTTGGCAGTGGAAGGGTAGCAATGCCACCGGAACGGTTCAGCTTCTCTTTTATTTTCCGAACCGTCGAGCTTTCATCCCGATAAAGAGGCAGCTTTTTCAATGTGGGTTCTAAGATTTTTTCTTCTTCCTCCGGTTTAAGACCAAGGTGTTCTTGAACTTGAGAAAGTCTTTTTTTTGCAGCGGGATAGGAAAGATGCAGCTGTTTTTGGACTCCTTTTAGATTTCCACCAAAAAATAAAAAGCATTCAACAAATGCCAGTTCTTCTTGGGAAAGAAAAGAGAATTTGTTAAGTGTAAAATCATTTGATAATTCCAAACCACAATGGTGGCAGGTGAGTTTGGTGGCGGTGAGTTCTTCTTTACATACGGGGCAATGGCCAATGATGTACTGGGACATAGTAATCTCCTTATTTTCCAGAGTATCGTTATGGTGAATAGCAACAGGGTATACAATATGATAATCTACGATCTATTGTAGAATATCATAATAAAATAAAAAATACCAGAAGGAAGGACCGATTAGAAGGAAATAAATAAAATTTACAAGACTTGTTGGAAAGATTTTAATTGTGTTATACTATTTGCAAAGGGATATAAAAAAGAAAGTGAGAAAAAGGGTGAAAATAAAGAAAACAGGAATATTAAGATATGGAATTTTGGCAGCAGGGGTTATTTTTTTAAGTTTGATTCCAAAAAACGATTATATCAGGGCAAGTGAAGAAACGCTACCAATTGAAACAATCGGGACACCGGAAACAGGAACACCGGAAACGGGAACACCGGAAACGGGAACACCGGAAAC
>JAVXEO010000032.1:0-19029 GCA_036658435.1 Acetivibrio sp. | reverse complement strand
CGAAACACCGGAAACGGAAGCACCAGAGCCGAAAAAAATAAAATCGGCAAAAATAAAGAATATTAGAACAACAAAGACCGGTTCAACAAGGGTGAAACTAACATGGGAAGCCAATAAAAGTACGTCTTACTGCAGAATCTATAGAATGGACAAAGAGGAAAAGCGCTTTAAAATGATGGGAGAATCCGGAAAAAAGTGGAGCTTTGTAGATGAAAACATAAAAAATGGAAAACAGTATACCTATCGACTGGTACCTGTTTATGAAGATGAGAACGGAACACCGTTCAAAGGAGAAGAAAAGAAAGTTACCTTTTATAATATGACAATTGTGGGTACCGGACACCAGTGGTATACGTATGAAGAAATGGGAAGCGACATAAGGGAGTTAGAAAGAAAGTATAGTGAATACTGTAAATCCTTTGTGATTGGAATGTCAGAAGATAACAGAGAAATTTACGGAGTGGAACTTGGAAATCCGGATGCAAAGAAACATTTATTTGTGGTATCGAATCTACATGCAAGAGAATACATGACGGCACAGTTATGTGCGAAACAAATGGAATATTATCTGGAGTCCTATCATGATACCATAGCAGGAAAAAAGGTGGGAGATTTGCTGGAGGAAATATCCATTGTTTATATTCCAATGGCAAATCCGGATGGTACAACGATTTCACAACTTGGAATTTCAGCAATAAAGAATGGGGAATTGCGAAAAAAATTAAATCAGATGCCGGGAAGCAGAACACCAACCAGGTGGAAGGCAAACGCAAGAGGAGTCGATTTGAACCGTAATTATGCCAAAGGGTTTGGATATGATAGTGCAAAATATCCGGAAGGCTCTGGATTTTCAGGAAAGACACCGGGAAGTGAGAAAGAGACAAAGGCAATACTTCGGTTACTGAAAAAATACAGTGAAAATGGGGAGAAGATTGTGGCGATTGTAAACTACCATGCTATGGGAAGTATTATATATGGAGAGTCTTCGGCAACCGATACAAGTGCAGTAAAAGGAAATACAAAAAGAATGTTTGATCTGGCAAAGAAATTAACCGGATATACAAAGGCCTATTCCAACAGTGCAAGTCCGGATGACGGAAGCTTTCGTACCTATCATATGAAAGTGCTGAAAATTCCGGGAATTACATTAGAAATAGGAAGAACACCCTGTCCACTGCCATCCAGTGCCTTCTATGATATTTGGAGGAGAAATAAAGATGTGGTAATACGAGAAGCACAACTGTTTTGTGGTGTATAATTTTTATTACCATATGTAGAAAAAAAACAACAAAAAGTAGAAGACTAAAAATAACGAAAAATATTTACTTGAATCAAAAAACGAAAATAAATTAAAGAAAACAAACATAGTATAAAATAATATTAAAGACTATGTTTGTTTTCTTTTTACTAACCGTGAGAAAAAGGAAAATATTACCGGGACTAAATATAGAAAACCCCATAGAAATGGGGTTTCAGACATAAAAAAAGGCGCTTGACAGCCACAGTGCCTTGTGTTAAGATGAAAAATGCACTATTATGGAGCTCTACGCAATAAATTACTTTGTAGTGTGATTATAACATAGAGAAAACCAAGTGTAAAGAAGAATTTAAACGAAACACGTAAATCGGCGCTATGCGCTAGAATATATCAAGGGGTGAAAACATCAATGGAAAAAAACAGAATTCGTCCAATTAAAATTGGCAACGGTGTAAGAATGAGTTATTCACGTCAAAAAGAAGTTTTGGAAATGCCAAATCTGATTGAAGTGCAGACAGAATCTTACAAATGGTTCTTAGAAGAAGGACTTAATGAAGTTTTTAAAGACATTTCTCCAATTGAAGATTACAGTGAACACCTGAGTTTGGAGTTTGTAAGCTTTGTACTCTGTGAAGATGATGTAAAGTATTCAATTGAAGAATGTAAGGAACGAGATGCAACGTATGCGGCTCCACTAAAAGTAAAAGTAAGACTTCGTAACAAAGAGACAGAAGAAATTACAGAACATGATATTTTTATGGGTGATCTTCCATTAATGACACAAACAGGAACTTTTATAATTAATGGTGCAGAACGTGTAATTGTTAGCCAGTTGGTTCGATCCCCCGGAATTTACTATGCAATTGGCCATGATAAGATAGGTAAGGAACTATTTTCCGCAACCGTGATTCCTAATCGTGGTGCGTGGCTGGAATATGAAACAGACTCCAATGATATTTTTTATGTACGTGTGGATAGAAATAGAAAAGTACCTGTAACCGTGCTGATTCGTGCATTAGACCATAGTGTATATGATTACAGTGCAGATCCCAACAAAGGCTGGAATATTGATGAAGAGATTCACAGTGCAACCAATAGCCAGATTACAGAATTCTTTGGAGAAGAACCAAAGATTTTAGCAAGTATTCAGAAAGACTCCGCTGATAATTATCAGGATGGCCTTTTGGAATTATATAAGAAACTCCGTCCGGGAGAACCTCTTTCTGTAGACAGTGCGGAAAGCTTAGTTCGCAGCATGTTCTTTGATGCAAGAAGATATGACCTTGCCAAGGTAGGACGTTATAAGTTTAATAAGAAGCTGGCACTAAAGAATCGTATTACAGGATGCAAGCTTGCAGAAGACGTGATTGATATGGAAACCGGAGAAATTATAGCAGAAACCGGAATTCGGATTACGGAAGACATAGCCATACAGATTCAGAATACAGGAGCTGCTTTTGTATGGATAGAGGAAGAAGACCGAAAAGTTAAAGTGATATCAAACCGTATGGTAGATTTGAACAGCTTTATGGATGTAAATAAAGAAGAACTTGGAATTACGGAAGATGTTTACTACTTTGCACTAAAATATATATTAGATAATTACAGTGATATAGAAGAAAGAAAAGAAGCAATCAAGAAAAACATCAGCAAATTAATTCCAAAACATATTACTACCTGGGATATTTTTGCATCCATTAATTACAACATACATCTGGAATACAGAATCGGAAACGCAGATGATATTGACCATTTGGGAAATCGTAGAATTCGTGCCGTTGGTGAATTACTGCAGAACCAGTATCGTATTGGACTTTCCAGAATGGAGCGTGTCGTTCGGGAAAGAATGACAACACAGGATATTGAAGGAATTTCTCCACAGTCCTTAATCAATATTAAACCGGTAACGGCAGCCGTAAAGGAATTCTTCGGAAGTTCCCAGCTGTCACAGTTCATGGATCAGAATAACCCTCTTGGTGAGTTAACTCATAAGAGACGTTTATCTGCATTGGGACCGGGAGGATTGTCCAGAGATAGAGCCGGATTTGAGGTTCGAGATGTACACTATTCTCATTATGGAAGAATGTGTCCAATTGAAACTCCGGAAGGCCCAAACATTGGTCTGATTAACTCTCTTGCTTCCTATGCAAGAATTAATGAATATGGATTTATTGAGGCTCCTTATCGTAAAGTAGATAAAACCGATCCGGTTAATCCAAGAGTAATTGATGAAGTGGTTTATTTAACCGCAGATGAAGAAGACAAATTTGTAGTTGCCCAGGCCAACGAACCATTGGATGACAATGGATATTTTGTTCATAACAATGTATCCGGACGTTTCCGTGAAGAGACCTCAGAATTTGAGAAAAAGAAGATTGACTTAATGGACGTTTCTCCTAAAATGGTATTTTCCGTTGCTACAGCGATGATTCCTTTCCTTGAAAATGATGATGCAAACCGTGCCCTTATGGGGTCCAACATGCAGCGTCAGGCCGTGCCCCTTCTTGTAACAGAAGCACCTGTTGTAGGTACCGGTATGGAATTAAAGGCGGCAATTGACTCAGGAAACTGTGTTATTGCAAAGAAGGACGGTGTGGTATATAAATCAGCATCCAATGAAATTGTTATTAAAAATAATGATGGAACAAAAGATTCCTATAAATTAGAAAAGTTCTCAAGAAGTAACCAGGGAACTTGTATGAACCAGAGACCAATCGTTATAAAAGGCGAAGAAGTCAAGGTCGGACAGGTCATTGCAGATGGTCCGTCTACTTCCGGTGGAGAAATTGCCCTTGGAAAGAACCCTCTAATCGGCTTTATGACGTGGGAAGGCTACAACTATGAAGATGCGGTACTTCTCAGCGAAAGACTGGTACAGGAAGATGTGTATACTTCCGTTCATATTAATGAATATGAAGCAGAAGCACGAGATACCAAACTGGGGCCGGAAGAAATTACAAGAGACGTTCCAGGTGTAGGGGATGATGCATTAAAAGATTTGGATGAAAGAGGAATTATTCGTATTGGTGCAGAAGTTCGTGCCGGGGATATTCTGGTTGGTAAAGTAACTCCGAAAGGAGAGACGGAACTTACAGCGGAAGAACGTTTGCTGCGCGCTATTTTTGGTGAAAAGGCAAGGGAAGTTCGTGACACATCTCTGCGTGTACCTCATGGGGAGTTTGGAATTATTGTAGATGCTAAAGTATTCACAAGAGAAAATGGAGATGAATTATCTCCTGGAGTAAACCAGTCCGTACGCATTTACATTGCACAGAAGAGAAAGATTCAGGTTGGAGATAAGATGGCAGGCCGTCATGGTAATAAGGGTGTTGTTTCCCGTGTATTACCTGCAGAAGATATGCCATTCCTGCCAAACGGAAGACCTCTTGATATTGTATTAAATCCTTTGGGCGTACCTTCCCGTATGAACATTGGTCAGGTATTGGAGATACATTTATCCTTAGCGGCAAAGGTACTGGGATTCAATGTATCCACACCGGTATTTGATGGGGCGAATGAGTATGACATCATGGATACTCTGGAAATTGCAAATGACTATGCAAACAGTCCATTGGACGAGTTTGAGGCAAAATATAAAGACGTTTTGGATCCGGAACTGATGCAGTACCTGCTGGAAAATCAGGAGTACCGTAAACAGTGGGCTGGAGTTCCTATTAATAGAGATGGTAAAGTGCGGCTTCGTGACGGAAGAACAGGAGAATACTTTGATGGTTCTGTAACCGTAGGATTTATGCACTACCTGAAACTTCACCATTTGGTAGACGATAAGATTCATGCACGTTCTACCGGCCCTTACTCCTTAGTTACACAGCAGCCTTTAGGCGGAAAAGCTCAGTTTGGTGGACAGCGTTTTGGAGAAATGGAAGTTTGGGCACTGGAAGCTTATGGTGCAGCGTATACGCTTCAGGAAATACTTACCGTTAAGTCGGATGATGTAGTTGGACGTGTTAAGACGTATGAGGCAATCATTAAAGGTGAAAATATTGCAGAACCGGGCATTCCGGAATCCTTCAAGGTACTTTTGAAAGAATTGCAGTCTCTTGCTCTGGATGTTACCGTTTTAGATGAAGATGGTAATGAAGTTCAAATGACAGAAAATATTGAATATGGCGATGAAGAATTAACTCCATTGATTGAAGGAGAAGACGTGAACTTTGGATTTGGTAACAACGAATCCTTTGAAAATGCAGGATTTAGAGAAACGGACGCAGAAAATCTGGATGACGAAGTCATCTTTGATGAGTTTGAAGAAGTTGCGGTTCTTGATGATGATGATGAAATTGAATAATAGAAGGGAGTGTCTTGAATGCCAGAACTTAACACAGTAAATGAAGAAAAACATTTAACCTATGATGCGATTAAGATTTGCCTTGCTTCCCCGGAAAAGATCAGAGAATGGTCCCGAGGTGAAGTAAAGAAACCGGAAACAATTAATTATAGAACCTTGAAGCCTGAAAAAGATGGTCTTTTCTGTGAAAAAATATTTGGACCACAAAAAGACTGGGAATGTCACTGCGGTAAATACAAAAAGATTCGCTATAAGGGCGTAGTTTGTGACCGATGCGGGGTGGAAGTAACCAAGTCCAGTGTCCGCCGTGAAAGAATGGGTCACATTGAACTTGCAGCTCCGGTATCCCACATATGGTATTTTAAAGGAATTCCAAGCAGAATGGGTCTAATCTTAGACCTTTCTCCTAGAACATTGGAAAAAGTATTATATTTTGCGTCGTATATTGTTCTTGACAAAGGAGATACCGATCTTCAATACAAACAGGTATTAAATGAAAAAGAATATCAGGAAGCCAGAGAAAAATATACCACACGGTTCCGTGTAGGAATGGGTGCAGAATCCATTCAGGAACTGCTGAAAAATATTGATTTAGAAAAAGATTCCGCAGAACTAAAGAAAGATTTGAAAGATTCTACCGGACAAAAGAGAGCCAGAATTATTAAACGTCTGGAAGTGGTAGAAGCCTTCCGTGAATCCGGAAATCGACCGGATTGGATGGTTCTTACGGTAGTACCGGTAATTCCTCCGGATATTCGTCCTATGGTTCAGCTGGATGGAGGACGTTTTGCTACTTCGGATATGAATGATTTATACCGTAGGATTATTAACAGAAATAATCGTTTAAAGAGATTGCTGGATTTAGGAGCACCGGATATTATTGTTCGTAACGAAAAGAGAATGCTTCAGGAAGCGGTCGATGCGCTTATTGATAATGGAAGAAGAGGTAGACCGGTAACTGGACCTGGAAACCGTGCATTAAAATCTCTTTCTGACATGTTAAAGGGTAAACAGGGACGATTCCGTCAGAACCTGCTTGGTAAACGTGTTGATTATTCCGGACGTTCCGTTATCGTAGTAGGACCGGAACTTAAGATTTACCAGTGTGGTCTTCCGAAAGAGATGGCAATTGAATTATTTAAACCGTTTGTTATGAAAGAATTGGTGGCAAAGGGAATTGCACATAATATTAAATCGGCTAAGAAGATGGTGGAAAGAGTACAAAACGAAGTGTTTGATGTGCTAGAAGAAGTAATCAGGGAGCATCCGGTTATGCTAAACCGTGCGCCGACACTTCATAGACTTGGCATCCAGGCATTTGAACCTATTTTAGTAGAGGGCAAGGCAATTAAGCTTCACCCATTGGTATGTACCGCATTTAATGCAGACTTTGATGGTGACCAGATGGCAGTACATCTTCCTCTTTCCGTAGAAGCACAGGCAGAATGCCGGTTTTTACTGCTTTCACCAAACAACCTGCTGAAACCATCCGATGGTGGTCCGGTTGCCGTTCCTTCTCAGGATATGGTTCTTGGTATTTACTATCTGACCCAGGAAAGACCGGGAGACTTAGGAGAAAACACCTTTTATAAGAGCGTAAATGAAGCGATTCTTGCCTATGAAAATGGAGCAGTTACCCTTCATGCCAGGATTAAAGTTCGTCGATATGGCGTTAATGCACAGGGTGAGAAGGAATCGAGAATTATTGAATCTACTCTGGGACGTTTTATTTTTAATGAAATTATTAGTCAGGATTTAGGATTTGTAGACCGTACCAATCCGGAAAACTATTTGAAACTGGAAATTGATTTTCATGTTGGTAAGAAACAGCTAAAACAAATTCTTGAAAAATGTATCAATACACATGGAGCAACGGGAACAGCAGAAACCTTAGATGCAATTAAATCTTTGGGATATAAATATTCCACAAGAGCGGCCATGACAGTTTCTATTTCTGATATGACAGTGCCACCTCAGAAGAAAGAAATAATTGCCCAGGCAGAAGCTACCGTGGAACGGATTGCAAGAGACTTCCGCCGTGGACTTACCACCGAAGAAGAAAGATATAAGTCAGTAATTGAGACCTGGAAACTGGCCGATGATGAGATAACGGAAGCTCTTCTTTCCGGACTGGATAAATATAATAATATCTTTATGATGGCAGATTCCGGAGCCCGTGGTTCCGATAAACA
This sequence comes from Acetivibrio sp., assembly GCA_036658435.1. GTDB lineage: Bacteria > Bacillota > Clostridia > Lachnospirales > Lachnospiraceae > DIGJ01. The sequence continues at coordinate 11,270 of JAVXEO010000032.1, read as the reverse complement.
GATTAAACAGCTTGCCGGTATGCGTGGTTTGATGGCAGATACATCCGGTAGAACCATAGAACTTCCAATTAAGTCAAACTTCCGTGAAGGACTGGATGTATTGGAGTACTTTATTTCAGCCCATGGTGCTCGTAAGGGACTTTCAGATACGGCACTTCGTACTGCCGATTCAGGTTACCTAACCCGTCGTCTGGTGGATGTATCACAGGATTTGATTATTCGTGAAGTAGATTGCGGAGCTGCCAAAAATGAAATTCCGGGTATGTGGATTAAAGCCTTTACCGATGGAAAAGAAGTAATTGAAGGCTTGGAAGAGAGAATTACCGGACGTTATTCTTGTGAAACAATTAAGGATGACAAGGGAGAGGTTATTGTAAAGGCAAATCATATGATTACACCAAAACGTGCAATGCGTATTGTAAATACAAAGGCTATTTTGGATGCAGAAGAGAAGGCAACCGTTAAGATTCGTACGATTCTTACCTGTCGCTCTCATATCGGAGTTTGTGCAAAATGTTATGGTGCCAATATGGCAACCGGTGAAGCAGTACAAGTAGGAGAGGCTGTAGGTATTATTGCAGCCCAGTCCATTGGTGAGCCGGGTACACAGCTTACCATGCGTACCTTCCATACCGGTGGTGTAGCCGGTGATGATATCACACAGGGTCTTCCTCGTGTAGAGGAACTTTTTGAAGCCAGAAAGCCAAAGGGTCTTGCAATTATTGCAGAGTTTGGCGGAACGGTTATGATTAGCGATACAAAGAAGAAACGAGAAGTAATTGTAACCAATAAGGAAACGGCAGAATCAAAGGCATACCTAATTCCTTATGGTTCCAGAATTAAAGTTATGGATGGACAGGAATTAGAACCGGGAGATGAACTGACAGAAGGTAGTGTAAACCCACATGATATTCTTAAAATCAAAGGCGTTCGTGCGGTACAAGATTACATGATTCAGGAGGTTCAGCGAGTTTATCGTCTTCAGGGTGTAGAAATTAATGATAAGCATATTGAAGTGATTGTACGCCAGATGCTTAAGAAGATTCGTATTGAGAACAATGGAGATTCTGAATTTTTACCTGGAACACTTATAGATACCCTTGATTTTGATGATGAGATAGAACGATTAGAGGGAGAAAACAAAGAAATCCCCGATGGAAAGCAGGTTATGCTTGGTATTACCAAGGCAGCACTTGCCACGAACTCCTTCTTATCCGCTGCTTCTTTCCAGGAGACAACAAAGGTATTAACCGAAGCGGCTATTAAAGGAAAAATTGATCCATTGATTGGTTTAAAAGAAAATGTAATTATTGGTAAATTGATTCCTGCAGGAACCGGAATGAAAAGATACCGCAATGTTCAACTAGACAGCGATGAAGTAATGGAAATGAATTTCCCTGACGAAATCCAAGACGTGGAAGATACAAAGACTATGGAAGACATAGAGGATGTAGAAATCATGGAAGAAATGGAAGTCGACGAGAACATAACCGAAGAAGTTTTGAACGAAAAATAAAACAATACAACAGGTGGGACCTTTTATTTATGGAAAGTCCCACCTGTTTTGTATGAAAGAAGCCTGTGAACAGACAGATCCCAAAACTCCCATGAAACTCAGGAACAATTCATTCTTGAAACTCAGGAACAACTCATATCATGAAACTCAGGAAGAATTCATTCTTGACCGTCTGTATAAAAGTGGATATAATAAAAATAGTGATAAATATTGGCGGAGGTATTCAAATGGATAATAAAAAAGATTTGATTGGACAACTGGCGCAGGAAATGAAAATGGGAGAAAAAGAAGTAAAAAAAGAAGAAGATCAATATATTAGTGCAACCGGCACACTGGAGGCAGACCCTGAAAAATCATTGGAGAAATTAAAACCTGTTGAAAAAAAGGATGAAAATCCATGGGATAAATTAAAGTTAAATCCTGTAAATTTTCGGTAAGAGAAATAACCAAGACCTGTTTATACAGGTCTTTTTTTAGAAAGGAAAGAGAAATGAAATCATTGGTAATAGCAGAAAAACCATCGGTAGGACGTGATATTGCAAGGGTATTGCAATGCCATACAAAACAAAACGGAAGTTTTGAAGGAAACAAATATATTGTAACATGGGGACTTGGACATTTGGTAGAACTGGCAGATCCGGAACGCTACGAAGACAAATACAAAGAGTGGAAAATGGAGCATCTTCCTATTATACCCAAGGAATGGAAACTGGAAGTTATGAAACAGACCGGAAAGCAGTACAACATAGTCAAAAGCCTGATTCAAAGAAAAGATGTAAATGAAATTATCATTGCCACCGATGCAGGGAGAGAAGGAGAACTGGTTGCCCGCCTAATCTTAGAAAAAGCAAAGAATACGAAACCACTTAAAAGATTATGGATTTCTTCCGTTACAGATAAGGCAATTAAGGAAGGGTTTGCAAATCTTAAAAATGGACATGAATATGACAATCTGTATAAAGCAGCCATATCCAGAGCGGAGGCGGACTGGATGGTAGGAATGAACGCGACGAGAGCACTTACCTGCAAATACAATGCGCAGCTTTCCTGCGGAAGAGTGCAAACGCCAACGATTCAGATGATAGCAAAACGAGAAGAAGAAATAAAGAAATTTGTTCCAAAAACCTATTATGGAATTTCGGGAGAAAGCAAGGGAATGACGTTATCCTGGCAGGAAAAGAAAACAAAAGAAAGACATTCTTTTGAAAAGGAAAAAATGGAAGAAATTTTGAAAAAAATACAGGGGAAGGAAGTCAGGATTATTTCCGTTGAGAAGCAGCCGAAGAAAACATATGCACCGCTGCTCTACGATTTGACGGAGCTTCAGAGGGATGCCAACCGGTACTTTAATTATTCTGCAAAAGAAACCCTGAATATTATGCAGCGCTTATATGAAAACCATAAGGTACTTACCTATCCAAGAACAGATTCCCGGTATTTAACAAGCGATATTGTAGGCACCCTTTCGGAACGGTTGGGAGCTTGTAGTGTAGGACCGTATAAAAAGCTTGCCGGACGGTTAATAAATCAAAAGTTTTCTGAAAAAGCAGCCTTTGTTAATAATGCAAAAGTAACCGATCACCATGCCATTATACCCACGGAACAGTATGTACAGATGGATCATATGACCATTGAAGAACGCAAAATATACGATTTGGTAGTAAAACGCTTCCTTGCCGTGCTATATCCGCCTTATGAATATGAACAGACAACGGTTACCGCTCAGGCAGAGGGTGAAAACTTTACTGCAGGAGGACAAATTGTCAAAAACATGGGATGGCACGAAATATATGAAAACAACTGGAAGGATGACGAGGACGAAGAGCAGAAAACAGAGAAACAGACACTGCCACCAGTTGCAAGAGCAGATGTGCTGAAAGAGGTTACCTTTAAACTAAAAGAAGGAAAGACAAAACCGCCGGCACCGTTTAATGAAGCCACACTCTTGTCTGCAATGGAAAATCCAACGAAATATATGGAAATAAAAGATAAAGAGCAGGTTAAAACCTTAGGAGAAACCGGTGGACTGGGAACCGTTGCAACGCGTGCGGATATTATTGAAAAGTTATTTAATAATTTTCTCCTTGAAAAGAAAGAAAAAAATATATTCGTTACGGCCAAAGGAAAACAATTATTAGAGCTGGTTCCCAAGGATTTGAAAAGACCGGAACTAACGGCAGACTGGGAGATACGATTATCCAAAATTGCAAAGGGACAGTTAAAAAGAGAAGTCTTTATGCAGGATATTGTAAACTATACCAACAATTTAATTTCTGAAATAAAAAAAGGAGAAGGTACCTTTCGATATGATAATCTAACCAATAAAAAATGCCCGGAATGTGGGAAAAATCTTTTATTGGTAAATGGAAAGAATAGTCGAATGCTGGTTTGCCAAGACAGAGAATGTGGCTATAGAGAAACCATAGCAAGGGTGAGTAATGCACGATGCCCCATGTGTCACAAGAAAATGGAACTCCAGGGAAAAGAAGAAAAGCAGCAGTTTGTATGTGCCTGCGGACACAAAGAGAAACTAACGGCATTTCAGGAACGACGAAAAAAAGAAGGTGGAGGAGTCTCCAAAAAAGAGGTATCTCAATATATGAATCAACAGAAAAGTAAAGAGGAGGAGCCGGTAAATACAGCACTGGCAAATGCATTGGCAAAATTAAAGCTATCATAAAAATAGAAAATTATTAATTCCATTCGTTTTATCCCAAAGTTATTGCAACGTGAAAATAAGGTCACGGTGCAATAACTTTTTTATGTAATAGGAAAGTGCTTCTATTACATAAAAACGCTCCGCTGTGGATGTGCACTCTTTATCCTTTGTCTTTGGAAGAAGTCAGAGGGTTAAAAGCGAAAAAGCAATATGAATTTATAAAAAATGATATTTCGAAAGTTTTCGAAAGATGATAGAATCAAAAATGGAACCTAGTATATTTTAGAAAAAACAAAAAAGTAAGAGGAGCGAGGTAAAATGAAAAAAGCATTAAAAACCCGGATTATCAGTGGCTTGTTGGTTTTTTCCATGATAATCCCATCATTACTTCCGATTTCAGCAGGAAAAGCAAACGCAAAAGAAATCCTGCCAAGTGGAGATGTTCAGGAAGATGGAAGTTCAAAACTTTATTTTCAGGGCGATGGAACAGAAACACAGATTATTGCAAAAGGCGAATTCAATAATTGGGCAGACATTAAAATGACAAAGGACGGAACCAATCTGTGGTCAACGACCATATCAGGGATACAACCGGGAATTACGTCCTATGGATTTTATGATGACAAAGATAATAACGGGTCACAAACGGAGGGAGATGTTTGGATAAAAGATCCGTCAAATCCCTATCACAAAACAGGAGATAATCCGGTTCTAATTTATAAATGCAATCCGGTTGTAAACCAGATTACGGGAGAAGTGAAAATTTATTACCCTACGGTTGAAACGGTATCGGAGGGGGGAATTCAGGTAAAATATAAGCCTCAGGGAAGCCAGGAGGCACCAAGTGAAGTAAATATGACAAAAGATGGGGCATACGAAAATATGTATTCGGCGGAAATAAAAAATATCAAAGGCGGAACCTATGAGTATGAACTATATAAAAATCAAAAAAAAGAAACGGACCGATATGCGTTGGCGGGGCAGACGTTTGTGATTCCGGAAGGGGTAATCAAGGCAGATACTTTTATCAATAAGCCCGGTGGAAAAAGCATTTGGAGAATCACTGGGAACCCAGGAGAAATGGGAAGCTGGGATCAAACCAGCAAAAATGGATTATTTGCACATTTAGTAGGGGAATACTACGCAAAATCCATGGTTCTTCCTGTAGGAAAATATGAATTTAAGTTTACCCAGGGTGGAAGCTGGGAGAATGCAATTGGAAATAAAGAGGGTGGCAATATTACATTGGATTTGTCACAGGCAGCAAAGGTCAACTTCTATATCAAGGAACGGGAAGATGGATCAAAGGAAGTACGCACCAATATAGATTCTTTGGAAACCCAGGGAATAAAGCAGTATATTCCAAAACTTGCCCCGGAAAATCAGCCAAGACTAGTTGGTGATTTGCAAAGTGAAATTGGAGATGCAAAAGACTGGAGCCCGGAGGATGCAGAAAATAAGTTTGTAGACTACAACTTTGATAATACGGTATATAAGCTACAGGCTTCCTTACCTGTGGGAAACTATGAGTGTAAGGTAATCTATGGAAATAATTGGGGATGTGGACATGATTATGGTGATGGAAGTGAAAATCATAAAATTAGTATTTTAGATGCAGCAGAGGTGGTTTTCACAACAAATTATGTTCCAAAAGAAGACAAAAACAATGGAAAATTAATGGATAACTATGTTTCAACAGATTCCATTTATGACGGAAAAATAGACAAAGAAAGTTTATATTTTGATAGCCGGTTAACAACTTACAAAAGTCCCTTTGGTGGAATTCCACAGGGAGAAGAGGCGGTTACCTTCCGCATCGCTGCAAAAGAGGGAGATGCGCAATTTGTACGAATGGAATTAACGAACGGCGATGGAGTTCCAAAGACGTATGATCTGGGAATTTCAACGGTATATGAAGGTAAAGATTACTGGGAAGTAACCGTTCCTAAAGAAGAGTTTACTTCCATTGGCATATGGAGCTACAAATTTATTATAATTGATGGAAGCAGTAAACTGGAATATGGAGATGATAATGGAGATGGTGGTACCGGTGCAGCCTCAGGAGAGGGACAACCCGGATATAATTTAACGGTATATGCAAAAGATTATCATACACCGGATTGGATGAAAAATGCGGTTGTTTATCAAATATTCCCGGATCGTTTTTATGATGGAGATATCAGCAACAATGCAGCAAAGTTTGTAGATGGCAGCCGTGGAAAAGATGTGCAGCTGTTTGATGGTGCAGAGGGCTCTGCGGGTAAATGGACAGACTATCCGGAAAATCCAAGACAATCTGAAGATAAAAATAAACCTTATTATCCAAATGCAAAAACGGATCATGTATGGAGCAATGAGTTTTATGGCGGTGATATTAAGGGAATTGAAAAGAAACTATCGTACCTTCAGACACTGGGAGTAACGGCTATTTATTTAAATCCGGTGGCGTGGGCATCTTCAAATCATAAATACGATGCAACGGACTATAATCACTTGGATCCTATGTTTGGAGAACCGGTCTATAATACACCGGGAGATGAAAAAAGCGGACTGAATTATGAAAAAACAAGACAGGCTTCCGATAAAGTATATGAAAACTTTTCAAAAGTATGTGCAAAACTGGGTATTAACTTAATTAGTGATGGTGTATTTAACCATGTTGGGGATGACTCTATTTACTTTGACCGCTATGAAAATTATCCGGAAATTGGAGCCTATGAATTTTGGAGTCGGGTCTGGGATTCCATGGAAAAGTCAGGAATAAAACCGGTCAATGCAACACAAGCACAAATTGATAAAGCAGAAGCAGAAATAAAAGCTTCTTTTATGGAAACAAAGAATCCGGCTACAGGAAAAAACTATACAAAAGAGGACTTCACTTATATTGATTGGTTTGATGTTGGCCCGGAGACGGCAAAAAATGAAGATGGAACACTTCGCTATGCTTACGAAGGCTGGTGGGGATACGATTCTCTTCCGGTTATAAAAACAGGTAAAGCAGGAAATACCAATCTATCGAACGATGGAGATGCAGCAATCCAGGGAAATCATGAATATAATAACGTAAGCTATCGGGAAACCGTTATTGGCTATGACTTAAATGGAAAAAATGTGACAGATAAAAATGCAGCCATTCAAAAATCCACCTCACAAAGATGGCTATGGATGGGTTCTGGTGGCTGGAGACTGGATGTGGCTCCGGATGTTTCAACAGAAACCTGGAGAGAATTTAGAAAATCCGTAAAATCAGCAGAAGGTAAAACAGATGTCAACGGTAATACCATTGCAGAACCGGTGATTTTAGGGGAAGAATGGAATGTGGCAACAAAGTATTTACTTGGAGATACCTTTGACTCGGTTATGAATTATCAATTTAGAGGGGCGCTACAAAATTATATTATTAATGGAAAAAATGCTTCGGAACTAAACAAAGCGCTTGAAACCATTCGTGAAAACTATCCGAAGGAAGCCTGGTATGCTATGCTGAACCTGGTAGATTCCCATGATACGGTAAGAAATATTACAAAAATTGATCAACCGGGATGGGAAGAGGAAAATACAGCAAATGCACCGGAAGCATCGGAAAAAGCCATTGCACTCCAGAAGCTGACGGCAATTTTTCAAATGAGCTATCCGGGAACGCCGACCATCTATTATGGGGATGAGGTAGGAGTAACCGGTACGAAAGACCCAGACTCAAGAAGAAGTTTTCCATGGGAAAGGGTAACCGAAACCGGAGGAACCTATCACATTGCTCCGGAATATGCAGACAAATATGGAGATTTGTTCAATACCTATGTAAACGCAGCAAAAATAAGAAACAACAACAAAGAAGTTTTTGCAACCGGTGAAATTCATACGGCTTATGCAAATGGAAGCGTTATAGCCTATGCAAGAAAGGGTACAAAAAAAGCGGGAATGTCCGTGCTGAATACAGGTACAGAAGCGGTTACCTTTGAAGGAGAAGTGCAGGAATTTTTACCGGATGGTTTGAAACTAAAAGATGAACTGGGAACCAAACAGGAAGCAATTGTAGAAAATGGAAAAATAAAAATCACAATACCGGCTATGAGCGGAATGATGATGGTATCCACAGATCCATTGGCTGCACTTCCGGAAACACCGGCAAATTTAGTGGCAGTTCCGGTAAATGGAGAAAAAGGTTCGGTTAATCTAACCTGGAATTCCGTTGCAGATGCGGAATCCTATGAAATATATCGGGCACCATTAGAGGGAATGGCAGCGACTAAAATTTCAACCGAAACCAAAGCAGCCTACACCGATAATGCCGTAGTAAACGGAAGAAAATATTATTATTATGTAAAGGCAGTAAAAGGCGGGCAAAAAAGTTTAAATAGTAATATGGCAAGTGCGCTTCCAAGCTACGCAATTACACAAATAACACAGCCCACAAAAGTGAAGACAGTCACGATTCAGGTAGGAAAACGTACAGAAATGACTTCCGTTTCCATTACAATACCAGGGTTAACAGAAAATGCAAATTATGCAGGAAAGAATGTGGATGGACTTAACTTCGTACTCGGCTACTATCTAACAAAGGATGGAATAGAAACTGCGAAAGAAACAAAACTTCGCTATAGTGGGGATCAAGGAAGTGCAAAAATATATCAGGCGGCTTTTGAACCAACAAGAGAGGGCGAATATACTTATTATGCAAAGGCTACGATAAATCATGGGGCAGAATATGTAAATTCACCAACACAGACAATGACGGCATCCTCTTCTACAGAAGATGTCATAGCACCCAAAGCACCGGTGCTAGCCACAATTTTAGAAGAAGCAAATCGTGTGGCGTTAGCTTGGACTTGTGAAGATACCGATGTAAAAGGATTTGATATTTTCAGAAAAGAAGGAACCGGTGCAGAAATTAAGGTGGCAACCGTAGATGCAAGTGCAGCTTCTTATGTGGATTTGTCCGTAAATAATGGAAAAACATATACGTACCGCCTGGCGTCCTTTGATTTATACTATAACCGTGGATATAGTCCGTGCCAGACGGTGACACCAAAAATTACAATGATTGATGTTACCATGAGGCTGACCATACCGGAACGGGTTTATACCTCTCCTACGGATACTATTTATGTGGCGGGGGATCAAAATGGATGGAATGCATCCGGATGGGAAATGAAAAAGCCAAGTGGAGCAACGGATAACAATGTGGTGGAGTATAAGTTTAAGATGCTGGCAGGTAAGGAAATTCAGTATAAATATACAAGGGGAAGCTGGGAGACCGAAGCCTTTACTTCGAATAAAGCAGAGGATACCACTTCACCGGGAAACTATGCATATAGCTCAACCGATACCAATATTCATTTGATTATCAAAAATCAAGGTGAAAACAAGATGCTGGTAGAGGATAATGTGCTTCGCTGGGTAGATATGCCAATGATGATTACCGTTCCACGTATTTCTTATGGAAAAGAGAATATTACATATGAGACGGAAGAGGAAAGCTTTGATTTACGTGCCAGTGTACCTTTGGGTGGAATATTCACAATAAATGGAATAGGAATTAACAGTTATTTACCGGAAAAAACAGAGGCTCTGGATGCACTTGGAAATGTGAAACTGGATAAAATCCCATTAAAACCAGGTGAAAATACCTTTGTGCTACATATAGAACCAACAGAAGAAACAAAAAATAAAGAATGGCTGTTAGATAAAGGACGCATCGATAAGCAAATGACGGCAACAAAAACCTTAATTATCACAAGAACAGAGAAAACACCAACGCCAACACCAACGCCAACACCAACGCCAACACCAACACCTACACCAACACCAACACCAACACCAACACCAACGCCTATGCCGGAAGAGGACGAAGAAGAGGAAGCACCTATTTTACCAAAAAAACCGGAGGTGAAACCAGATACAGAGGAAGAAGAAAGTAAAACAACAACCATAGAAACAACCAGGCAGGAAGAAAATACCATTATTTCCCATGTGACAATTTCAGAGGATGCTATAAAAAGCTTAGTGGAAAAAGCATCAAAGGCAAATGCTCCGATTAAATTGGAGATTTCTATTACATCAAAAGATGTGGAAGCACAACTCCAAAAAAAGGGAATAAAAGATGCAAAACTTACAGTAGAGATTCCAAAGGAAATTACTTCAAATAATAAGCTTATATTAGATAATCTAAAGGCCGATGAAGATTTAATGAAAATGTTAATTTCAACGAAAAAGCAAATGACCATTCAAGTTAAAAATGAGGATGGAGGAGTGCGGTTTACCTGGAAACTGGATGGAAACATAATGAAAAAAAATGGAGAGTCCGGTGAAGCTCTAAATTTAAACATTTACACAATAAATATGGAAAGTGTACCTGTTGTGAATCAATTCATTGAAAAGGATAAGAAAGATGGTAAAAACATAATGCTTCATTTGGGAGAAGAAAAGAACCTTCCAACAGGAATGACCGCATTTGTAAATGTTATGGCTGCCACAAAACTTAGGGAAGGGGACAAAGCATACCTATATCACTATAATGCCCAAACAGAGAAGTTGGAAAATATTCCGAAGACCGTGTATAAAATACGGGAGGATGGCTGTGTTGCTTTAAACCTTAAATATGGTGGAGATTACGTAATTCTTGGCAATCCGGCTTCAAACAAAATTTGTGTTTCTTTATGTGATCAGGTTGAAACAAAAGGAAAAATGTTATTAAACCTGGGAAAGACGAAAAAAATAAAACTCGATTTTCCCGGTACTATAGTTTTAACCAAATCCCTGAAGGAAAAAGATACAAAAAAATTAGATAAATCGGTAATGGCAGGAATGGTTACCTATAAATCCAAAGACACCAACGTGGCAAAAGTAAGTTCTAAAACAGGAAACATAAGAGCAAGGAAAAAGGGAACGACTATAATCATGGCAACCGTTACCTTGGCAAATGGAGAGAAAGGAACCTATAAAACAAAAATTGTAATAAAATAAATAAACTATAAAATAAATAAGCCGTCCTATCTACTGAATTCTTAGTAAAATAGGACGGTTTATTCTGTGTAAAAAGGCGGAATGCTTAAGAATTCTTTTAAATAATAAGAAGAAAAATAAAAAATGAAAATA
>JAVXEO010000031.1:21285-25487 GCA_036658435.1 Acetivibrio sp. | reverse complement strand
TGTCTTATATCCCCATAGCTAAAGCAAGGGGTTTTACGACACAGTGGATAATTTTAACATACCAGTATATATTTCATATTAAAATTTCACTCTTTATTTCTTTATTCGTCAACTTTTGTTTACTTTTTACGCTCCGAATTATGAACCTTTTTTAATCTTCCACTACAATATTATGAATCCATACCCCTTTTTTTACTAATATATAGCCTATCCCACACTTTAATATTTCAATTAACTGACAGCACAGAAAAATAAATACAATATTAAGATCTGTAAAGTGTGTCAGGCAATATGCCAAAGGAATACTGGCCATCCAAACAAAGCCCCCGTCGAATATAAAAGTAATCACGGTTTTTCCACCGGAACGTAAGGTAAAATAAGTGGCATGGGCAAAACCATATAAAGGCATACACAATGCTGAAATTACAATAAAAGAAGTTGCCAATTCCTTTACCTCTTTCGTTGTTTTATACATTTCCGGAAAAAATGGGGCAATCACAGCCATCAGCAGTCCGATTCCCAGACAGCTCATCACGGTGAAAAAAATAAGTTTACGATCCACATCCTTTGCCTCTTCCATTTTATCCGCTCCCAAAAGTTGTCCCACAATAATGGAAATGGCTCCACCCAAAGCTAAAAATACTACGTTAAATAGGTTGGAAATTGTAGAAGAAATGTTCATACTTGCTACAACGGACAATCCCCTTACCGAATAGCACTGTACCATAATTGCCATTCCGCATGCCCAAAGTGCTTCGTTTACCATAAGAGGCATTCCTCTTAAGAAAATATGCTTGATCAAATTTCCCGGAATTTTCAGTGTTTTGTAAACTCCTATAACAAATGTATTCTTTTCTTTATGCTTGTGTGTCCATATAAGTATAATGGCTGCCTCCACATATCTTGAAATTACCGTTGCAATGGCGGCTCCCTGTACTCCCAAAACCGGTGCTCCAAATTTACCAAAGATTAAAATATAATTAAATACTAAGTTTACTGCCACCGCTGCAATTCCTGCATTCATGGGAAGCATCGTCTCCCCTGTTTCCCGGAGGGTACTTGAATATACTTGAGATGCAGCATAGGGCAGCATTCCAATCAGCATAATCCACATATATTCTTTTCCATATCTTAAAGTCAGGCTAATGTTTCCTACATCGCTTCCTTCATGTAAATACAGTTGTATCAGGCTACCGCCACCATAGCCGAAAATAATCATTCCAACGATTACAAATACCGTACATAATATAATTTTAAAGCGAAAGGTATTTCGTAGACCCTCAAAATTACCATTTCCAAAAAACTGCGTTCCAAAAATACTAGCACCGGATATTCCACCAAAAATGCAAATATTAAAAACAAACATCAGCTGATTTGCAATGGCGACTCCGGTCATCTGCTCCGTTCCAACCTGTCCCACCATAATATTATCCAATAGACCCACAAAATTTGTAATTCCATTTTGTATCATAATGGGCACCGCAACGCTTAGTACCATAAGATAAAATTTCTTATCTCCAATTAACTTTTTCATTTTTCCACATATTATTCCTTCTTCTATAGTATAGTTGCTCTCCCTAGAATATCATAAAAAAAGGGAAGAATCAAATATTTATACTTATATATAACCAATTTTATTTTTATACAACCAATTTTAATTTTATTGACATATTTTTCAAAAAAGGGTATACTCAAAGAAATGGTTTTGTGAATTTTTTAACACAATATTTTAAATCTTGAAAGGATATGGTATTAATATGGAACGTTTAGATGGAAAAGTTGTTTTAATTACCGGTGGAGGAAAAGGAATTGGTTATGGTATTGCTTGTGCTTTTGCAGAAGCAGGTGCTTCCATTTGTATTACCGGTCGTACTGCCAGCACATTAATTGATGCGGCAGAAGAAATTGAAGGAAAATATGGTACGGATATTATATTCTGTACTGCTGCAGGTGAAGATGAAGAAGCGGTACGTGGTGTAATAAAGAAAACCATAGAACATTTTGGGCATTTAGACTGCCTGATTAACAATGCACAGGCTTCAAAGTCCGGAGTTATGTTGGAAGATCATACCAAAGAAGATTTTGACCTTGCCATTCAGACAGGACTTTATGCAACTTTCTTTTATATGAGAGAAGCTTTCCCTTATCTAAAGGAAAGTAAGGGACACATTATTAATTTTGCTTCCGGTGCCGGACTTGCGGGAAGAAATGGGCAATCCTCTTATGCTGCAGCAAAAGAAGGTATTCGTGGTCTTTCTCGTGTAGCTGCAACCGAATGGGGTCAGCATAACATTACTGTTAATGTTTTATGTCCATTGGCTATGACACCTGGACTGGAAAAATGGCGTGATGAGTATCCAAAACTTTACGATCAAACCATCAAAGACATTCCTCTACGTCGTTTTGCCGATTCCGAAAAAGATATCGGACGTGTTTGCGTATTCTTAGCTTCTTCAGAAGCGAACTACATTACAGGAGAAACCATTCAGTTACAGGGTGGCGGTGGCTTACGTCCATAATTTCAAATAAGGATAAAGAGTCTGCTTAGCAGACTCTCGCGCCCACAGCGGAGGGTTTTTATGTAATAGGAGCACTTTCCTATTACATAAAAATACCATTTCGGATTTTATTCTCTCACAAATCCGAAATGGTATTTTTTTTATCCTACTATAATGTGAACTGGACACTTTTCTGCGCATTTTCCACACTTTGTACATTTTGACTGGTCAATATAGGCTATATTGTTTTCTACGGAAATGGCACCGGCTTCACACTGTTTTACACAGATCCCACATCCGATACATCCCACTTCACAAACGGCCTTTACATCTTTTCCTTTTCCATGGGAACTACACTGAACGATATGTTTTGCATCATAAGGAAGTAGTTCAATCAAATGCTTTGGACACTCTGTTACACATTTTCCACAAGACACACATTTTTCTTTGTCTACAACGGCAACTCCATTTATAATGTGAATGGCATCAAATGCACAAGCTCTTACACAAGAGCCATATCCCAGACATCCATAATCACAACCTTTATTGCCTTCACCCGGAATCAATGCCATCTTTTTGCAATCTTGTATTCCATAATAATTATACTTTATTGTAGTCTTGTCACAAGTTCCATTGCACTTTACAAAGGCAACCTTTTTTTCTCCTGGTTTTGCATCGGTTCCCATAATTTTTCCAACGGCCTGTGCCACGGGTGCACCGCCAACCGGACAAGCATTTACCGGAGCTTCTCCTTTTACAATAGCTTCTGCCAAGGCATCACATCCCGCGTAACCGCAACCGCCACAATTATTTCCCGGTAGTTCATCCCGAACAAAGGTTACTCTTTCATCTACTTCCACTGCAAACTTTTTTCCTGCAATACCCAAAACCAAACCAATGGCCAGTCCGGTCACACTAATTACAAGTGCCGCTAATAAAATCCCATTCATCTATTTACGCCCTCCCTTTATAATAGTCCGGCAAAGCCACAAAACGCAATTGCCATAAGACCTGCTGTAATTAATACGATTGGAGAACCTTTAAATGCTTTGGGAATATCATTGTCTTCTATTCTTTCACGAATCCCCGCCATAATAACAATTGCAATTAAGAATCCTACAGAAATACCAACTCCATTGATAACGCTTTCTATCAAATTATACTCTTTTTGCACATTGGTAAGAGCAACACCCAAAACTGCACAGTTTGTTGTAATTAATGGGAGAAATACTCCCAGTGCCTGATAAAGCGCCGGCATCATTTTCTTTAATACCATTTCAACGAATTGAACCAGTGCTGCAATTACAAGGATGAATACAATCGTCTGCAGGTACGTAATGTCAAATCGTTTCAGGATATAGGTATAAATCAAACTGGTTACCGCGGATGCAATGGTAATTACAAATACAACGGCTGCCCCCATACCGGCTGCTGTTTCTACTCTTTTGGATACTCCAAGGAAAGGGCAGATTCCAAGAAACTGGCTTAACACTACATTATTTACTAAGGCCGATGCCACTAAAATTACAATCAATTCTTTCATGGTTTAGTCCTCCTTTCCCTCATTATCTCTTTTTTTATCTGCTGCCGCTTTCTTTGCTGCCGCTATTTTTTCTGCTTTTTCTTTTGCTTTTTATTCTTATAGCAAGCCATTGTTTTCTTCGCACGCAATTGATATGTCCGGTTTATGTTTCCCACATGCCG
>JAVXEO010000031.1:0-21275 GCA_036658435.1 Acetivibrio sp. | reverse complement strand
GCTTTCTTTGCTGCCGCTATTTTTTCTGCTTTTGCTGCCGCTTTTTCTGCTTCTAGCAAGCCATGGTTTGCTTCGCAGGCATTTCCCCCACAGTCCGCACAATTACCTCCACAGGCAATGGCCGGGCCACCTGTTATGTTGGTCGCACTTTTTGCTTTAAATTTGTTCTGGAGTGCCGTCAGCATAGCCAGCACAAAGAAAGCTCCCGGTGCCATTACGAAAATGGTAACCGGCTCATAGGATGCCGGCAGCAAACCGTAACCAAACATTTTACCACTTCCTATTAATTCTCGGAAAAGTCCAATTACCGTTAATCCCACTGTAAAACCAAGACCCATTCCCAAACCATCCAGAATAGACAGTACCACCGGATTTTTTGAAGCATAGGCTTCGGCTCTTCCAAGAATAATACAGTTAACCACAATCAAAGGGATATAAATTCCAAGAGCTGAATAAAGGTCTTGAACATAAGCCTCTAATAGTAACTGTACTACCGTTACAAAGGACGCTACAATTACAATAAATGCCGGAATTCGAACCTTATCCGGAATTACTTTTCGAAGCAGCGAAATCATTGCATTCGATAAGACCAATACTACTGTTGTAGATAATCCCATTCCCAAACCATTCATAGCTGAAACTGTGACCGCTAATGTAGGACACATACCAAGCATCAGAACGAAGGTTGGGTTTTCTTTAATAATGCCGTTATATAAACGTTCTAAATATTTGTTCATAACCGTTCCCTCCCTATTCTGTTACACTATTTTTCCCGGCGATATCGCAATTTTTATAGACAAAAGCCAAAGCATTGTTGACCCCATTGGTTATCGCTTTTGTTGTAATGGTTGCTCCACTCAGGGCATCAATTTCATTATCCTGGGTCTTTCCCGTCTTTGTATAAACAATTTCTCCGGACTGTATTCCGTTAAACTGTTTCTTAAATTCTTCCGTGGTACAATTTGCACCAAGTCCTGCTGTTTCACTCATGGAAAGAACTTCCAGACCTGTGATTGCACCATTTACATCCACTCCCATAGAAAGATCAATTTGTCCGCTGTACCCTTCTTTTGAGCCAAAGGATAAAACATATCCTATCTTTTTTCCATCCCCATCTTTTGCAACTAAAATTTCGCTTATAAACACACCTGCCGTTGTATTATCAATGGCTCCGAAAAGTGTTTCCTCTGATTCAAAAGAAGCGGCTTCCTTAAATACCCTCTGATAGGCCTCCTGTTTTGCACGTTCCTTTGCTTCTGCAATGGGCACTTTTGTAACCTGATATACAAGCCCCAGCAAGGTTCCTGCAATCAATGTAATGACAAATAGCTTTAGCGCATCTCCTACCATCGTATCTTTTTTCTTACTCTTTTCCATTTTGTTTGCCCTCCTTTCCAAATGGTACCGGAATCGTCACTTTTTCAATCAAGGGTACCAACAAGTTTCCAATAATAATGGCATAAGAAACGCCCTCGGCAGATCCTCCAAAAATACGGAAAATACCGGTTAAAATACCAATGGTTATTGCAAAAATCACTTGTCCCATAGGGGTAATTGGACTCGTTACATAATCCGTTGCCATAAAGAAGGCACCAAAAATAAGTCCGCCTCCAAGAAGCTGTGCTCCCAGATAATGAAAATCAAGCCCATGCCCTCCAAAAATTAAAGCAAATAGAAGCATAGTTCCAATATAAATAAGTGGAATTCTAGGTGTAATCACCTTCTTAAGTAAAAGATAAGCTGCCCCGATTAAAAGACAAACCGCACTGGTTTCTCCAATGGTTCCTGCCGTTCCACCAATCAGCATGCTTAATAAATCTACCCCTTCGCCGGCCTTTGCTGCTGCCAGTGGCGTTGCTCCGGAAAATCCATCTACTGCCATGGCTCCACTTAAATATGAACTGGCCGGCTCTACTACAAAATTAGTCATTCTTGCGGTAAATGAAATCATAAGAAAGCATCTTGCTGCCAATGCCGGGTTCATAAAGTTTTGACCCAGACCTCCAAAGATCTGTTTGACTATGATAATAGCAAATACACTTCCCATAATCGCCATCCATAAAGGGGCAGATGCCGGAAGATTCAATGCTAAAATCAGTCCTGTTACAACGGCACTGTAATCCGCTGTTGTAATGGGTCTGTGCATACCCTTTTCAAATATGTATTCTGAAAGCACACAGGTTGTTACGCACGTTAATATTACCAATAATGCATGAATTCCAAAGTTATAAATACCAAATATGGTGGTTGGAATCATGGCAATTGCTACATCTCTCATTATGGATTTTGTTGAATCCGTACTTCTCACATGAGGGGATGCAGATACATTCAATAAATTATCCACTGTTTTTCCCTCCTATTTCTTTTTATTAGCCATAATGCTTCTTCTTGTCTGTTTAAATGCCTGGGTTAATCTACGTTTTGTAGGACATACATACGTACAGCTTCCGCACTCATAACATTCCATTCCGTAAATCTTTTGAAAGCCTTCGTCATCAAATGCTTCTGCATAGCTTAGCATTTTTTGTGGAATCAACCGGCTGGGACACACTTCTACACAGCGTCCGCAGCGGATGCAGGCAGTTGGTTCCTGTTCTGCTGCCTCGTCGTGTGTTAGACACAATAAAGCAGAAGATGTCTTCGTAACCGGAATATTTAAATCAAATAGGGCCATACCCATCATTGGTCCTCCGGATACGATTTTCTCCGGTTGGGATATGAGGCCACCTGCCTCTTCCAATAATTCTGCATAATTGGTTCCCGTCTTTACATTGAAATTCTGAGGTGTTTTAATGGCATCACCGGTTACCGTTACAATGCGTCGAATTAATGGTGTTGTTTCACATACTGCCATATATACCGCAATTACCGTATCTATATTATTCACAATGCAGCCAACGTCTGAAGGCAGCATGGAGGAATTAATTTTTCTTCCGGTTGCCGCATAAATCACCTGGCGTTCTGCCCCTTGTGGATACTTGGTTTTTAATATCTTTATCTCCATTTGGCTTTCATTTTTTACCAGTTCCCGTAATTTAGAAATGGCTTCCGGCTTATTGTCTTCTATACAGATAAGTCCTTTTGCCTTTTCAAATAGTCTTAATATTACCCGAAGTCCCCCGACAATTTTTTCAGGTTCTTCCAACATCATGCGATAATCCGAAGTTAAATAAGGTTCGCATTCTGCACCATTTACCAAAATATAATCAATGCTGCTGTCCTCTTTGGGTGTTAATTTAATATGTGTCGGAAATCCGGCTCCACCCATCCCCACAATACCGGCTTCTTTCACTATGTCACGAATTTCTTCTTTTGACAGTTGTTCCGCCTTTCTTTTTCTTCCCAGTTCTGCTATTGGTGTATATGCATTATCATTTTCAATTATTATAGACTCTGACATACTGCCCGAAACCGTTCGTCTTTGCTCAATTCCTTTTACCGTTCCTGATACAGAGCAGCAGATATTCGCCGATACAAAGCCCTGTACAGCCGCAATCTTCTGTCCTACCAAAACTTTATCTCCTATTGAAACCATTGGTTTTGCAGGTGCACCAATGTGTTGTGCCATAGGGTATACAAGCTCCCCCTTTGGTAAAACAACCTTAGTTGGCAAATCCTTCGACAAATTTTTCCCCTCAAAAGGATGGGTGCCACCTTTAAATGTTCCTACGGTCATTTTATTTCCTCCTTTACATTTTTAAACCAAAATATATGCCTTTATTATTTTAACTGAAAAGTATGGGCATAGCAAGTTTAGTTAATTTATTATCAAGATGTTACAGTTCTTGAACGATTTCCGGAAACATTTCTACACTTCTTTTTAAAATTCCATTTATAAAGGCAATTAAAATTCCATAATTCGTTATGGGAACTTTTTGATCTTTTGCACACTTCATTCTGTACTTTACTTCCCTTTCATTTAGAGTACATCCGCCGCAGTGTACAACCAGTTGATAGGGATTCAAATCTTCCGGAAATTCTATTCCACTGGAAAATTCAAATTTAATATCTTTTCCTGTATATTGGCTTATCCATTTTGGGATTTTTACCGTTCCAATGTCATTGCACTGCCTATGATGTGTGCATCCCTCTGAAATCAAGATGGTATCTCCATCTTGAAGTTTTTCCAATGTCTTTACTCCCTTTACCATTTCTAAAAGATTTCCCTTATATCTTGCAAATAAAATAGAAAAGGATGTTAAAAAAATATCCTTCGGTATTTCCTTTGCAACCTGTTTAAATACCTGGCTGTCTGTGATTACCATTGCCGGTTTTTTTCCCAAACTGCATAATGTATCTTCCAATTCACTCTCTCTTATGACAATGGAAGCGGCTCCTGTTTCTAAAATATCCCGTATGGTTTGCTGTTGTGGTAAAATAAGTCTTCCTTTTGGTGCTGCTTTATCAATGGGAACTACCAATACAATAAAATCACCGGGGTGAATGAAATCGCCTACAATTTTTCCTTTTATCTCCTCAGTAGGAGCCAATTTTCCAATGCGTTCCTTTAATTCATGAATGTTCTCTCCGGTTTTTGCACTCACCCAAATAAACCCATCTTCTGCCTTTTTAGCCCTTTCTTCCTTTGTAATCTGATCCGACTTATTTATCACCACAATATAAGGAATTTCTTTTTCTCGGATTCGGCAGAGCAAACCTTCCTCCTCTTTTGAAATATTCTCGGTTCCATCCATAACCAGAACAGCAATGTCCACCTTATTTAAAACCTGATAACTTTTTTTTACCCGTAAGCCTCCCAATTCACCGAAATCATCAATTCCCGGTGTATCAATCATAACAACCGGTCCCAAGGGTAGCAGCTCCATTGCTTTGGACACCGGATCCGTTGTTGTTCCTTTTATATCTGAAACAATAGACAAATTCTGTCCGGTAATTGCATTAATAATACTTGATTTCCCCGCATTTCTTTTACCAAAGATTCCAATATGAACTCGTTCTGCAGTTGGTGTACTATTCATTCCCATTTTAAGTACTTCTCCTTTCAAAAATTTATTAAATTAAAAGAAAATCCTATGTAATAAAAATAGCTGTTACCTCTTTTAAGGGCAGCAGCTATTAAATCTATTTTAGGCTTTCATCCATTTCTTTTCCTTTTGGCAGTATAATATTTAACAGCACTGCAACCAAGGTAGCCAACACCACCGGTGATTTCCCAAAAATTGTAGTTACCCAGTCAGGAAAGGTTGCCAAGGCTGCCGTTGCCTGAGAAATTCCCATTCCTAATGCCGCGGAAAGACCAACAATAGAAGAATTCCGATAATCCATTTTTGCAGATGCCACTAACTTCATTCCCGTCATGGCAATGGATGCAAAAACCGATACGGTTGCTCCTCCCAGAACGCATTGGGGAATCGTTGTTAATAATGCTGAAAACTTAGGAATAATTCCCGCTAAGCCTAAAATTAAGGCTGCCAATCCAAGCACACAGCGATTAATAACTTTCGTCGTGGTAACAATACCCACATTTTGACTATAGGTAGCCGTAGGAAGTCCACCAAAGAAAGCTCCAATAATGTTGGTAACTCCATATCCTACAATACCATTTTGTAATTCTTTATCGGTGGGAGTCCGATTCAATCCACCAATGGTAGTTGCGGAATAGTCACCGATTGCCTGAATGGAATTAATGGCAAATAAAATACCAATTGCAACGCAGGCCGATATTTCAAAGTTAATGCCAAAATGCATCAATTGTGGTAATTGAATGACCTTTGCTGCTGCAACACTTTCAAAATGAATCATTCCGAAGAAAGCAGATGCAATATAACCGGCTATAATACCTATCAGAATAGAGGAAAGCTTCCAAATTCCTTTTCCAAAATGATTCAGTGTCGTTACCATTGCCAACGTAAATATGGCAATTAACCAGTTTTTCCACGAACCATAGTCTGCGCTTCCAACACCGCCTGCCATATAATTAATCGCCGTAGGATATAAAGAAAGACCAATGGTAAATACTACGGTTCCTGTTATAAGAGGTGGGAAAAATATACGGATTTTCTTTACAAGTAATCCCATAATGATGGCAACACACCCGCCTACAATCTGGGAACCTAGTATTGTAGCCACTCCATACCCTTCCGCTATTGCCTGCATACTTGGTACATATGCAAAACTCACACCCATAATAACCGGAAGTCCTGATCCAAAACCAATCTTCCAATTCTTCCCGATTGGAAATAACTGCAGCAAGGTGGATAAGGCTGAAATCACCAGGGCTGCCTGAATCAATATAACTTTTTCTTCATCCTTAAGTCCTCCGTTTTCCACCGCTCCTGCAACAATAATTGCCGGCGTAACACAGCCAACGATCATAGCTACCACATGCTGCAAGGCTAATGGCATTGCTTCTTTTAATCCCGGAACTCCGTTTAACTCAAATATACTACTCTTCTTTTTTGTTTCCATTTTTCCCCTTCCTCGTTGAGATTGACTCGCCACTCAAAATGTACTTTCCCTTTTATGCAGTTAGTAAAAGTTAGTCCCATTATAACAAAAGAAATTCAAAAAAACAATGAGGGTAGCTAAAAAATATTTATTTATTTATCTGCAATGCCCTCTTCAAAGGAGTTTTATCAAATCCCAATTTTTCATATGCTTTCTCTATGATCTCGTAATATTGTTTCTTAGGCTCTCCTGCTGTACTGCCCTTTTCCATAAGGTATACCATTCCCTCTATACTTTCTCCATTTACCTCTACTTCTAAGCTTTTCTTATAGTAAAGCAGCGGAAAGTTTTCATAAATATCAAGTTCTACTTCATCTTCTTCACTGATTTCCCAAATTAATACGGGGATCTGGCTGTCTTTTTTCTCTTCTATGGTGGCATAGACTCCTTTAAAAAGGCCCTTAAACAGTAGTTCATGATCTTTCACTTTTGAACTTCCTATTAGCTTTGCATCCGGACACCGAAGCAGCATGCTCTCCTCATCCATATTGCTTCCATACGCGATATAGTACTTTCTTTTCATCTGTATTCCATCCTTTTTGCTTTATATTTTTATAAATCAAACAATCTTCATGATTACCGCAATACCATACAAAAGCAAAATATGTGTGGGGTAAAAAATATAAAATAAATATTTCATATTCCATCCACGTTTTCCATTATATAAATAAATGGGAACTAGGGAAAGTACCGCCGGTATCTCCGAAACCGACATCAGACAAAGTGCCGCACATCCTGCAGTTCCTGCTGCCATTTTATTTTTTCTAAACCAATATATAACGGCAATGGTTGCCACTCCCATATAGGCGTAATCTGTTTTCAGGAAAAAAGCCAATGTCATACCCGCCATTAGCACGAGGAAGTTTAAAATCATGCTCAGCTCTTTTCTTTCTTGAAATTTTTCACTGATATACTTAAATCCAATCATGACCATCAATCCAAGAAACAAAGTAAAAAATACATTTTGATAGGTAACATCCCATGGATTTTTTGTAAATGCCACATTAAAAGGTATTTCTGAAATCAAGGCAAAAATTCCAAGGTTAAATGCATATTTTTTTACGTTTCTAGTATGAATAAATCCTTCTACCAGCAAAAAGCAAAAAATAGGAAATCCGATTCTCCCAATCATGCGCATTGCTAAATCTAAATAATAAAGCCCACCATTTACCTTCATAAACTCGACAATGGCATTTGTATTGGAAGGATCAATCTCTGCCAGTCCCCTGGAAAGCAGTAAATTGTCTAAAATAATAGCTGCAATATGGTCAATCAGCATTGCTATCAGTGCTATTATCTTAAGTGTGCTTCCTGTTATTCCCTTTTTTACTTGTATTGTTTTCGCTTTATCCGCTTCCGTTGTGTTAACTTTCATTTCATCCATATCCATTTCTGCTCCTCTACTGTGTGTTTCTTCCTATTCTTTTCCAATACTAATTACCGGTTAAGGATTTCGCTAAAATTTCCAATTTTATATCATTTTCTTTCATCATTTCATTTCCTATGCGGGTCAGTATCTCCAGGGCTTCCTGACTGGAATCATCCATAGCCGGCAATTCTACCTGTTTTTGGTATTTTTTCTCTATACGTATATAATTTCCACTATTTTTCATTGTATCGTATAACATTTTTAACTCGTAATCCGTTACCTGCTTTCCTGCATTCATGACGGTATGCACGACTGGAATTGACCAGCCAATAATTCCCCAGTTTTTTGCATTTTTACAGCTATATTCGTATTCATTGCCCGCATTTCCAATGGATAGAATATGCACATCCTGAATGGAATGAAAGGTAGATAATTTCATAATTTCCGTAAAAGCACACATAGCCGGATTGTTTGCACAAATACCGCCATCTATCATACACTTCTTTTCTCCGGACATGGAAGTTACCATCACGGGAGGAAAAAAAGTAGGGGCTGCCGAGGACGCTAATACCGCTTCTTTTACATAATAATTTTTATTCTTTTTTTTCTGTGCGGAAAATGAGTCAAAAAAATGGGCACTGGCATTATATATATCATAAGAAACCATAAGACAGGGCTTTACCAAGTGTGCAATATCCTGATTTCCAAGGTACTGCTCTAGTATAGATTTTAAGGCCTTATTGGAATATTTAGGACCGGTCAGACCACCTAATGTAGCCATATAGTGGGATACGGACTGGGAAAATATATCTTTCCCTCTTTCCAAATATAGATTTTTTGCGTCTTCTGCTGAAAATTCCGGTCTTCCGTCTTTTCCAGGCTTTAAATAAAGGGCTGTTAAAATAGCGCCTGTACTGGTTCCTGCAATTAAGTCAAAGTAATCGGCTATTCTTGCTTCTTCATTTCCACTATAAAACTGAAGTTTCTTTTCCAGTGCTTCCAGTACCATTGCTGAAATAAGCCCCTTCATTCCTCCACCATCAATTGCTAATATATGAAGTTTGGACATGGCATCACCCAAGGGTTTTTTATAGTATATGTTCCTTGGACGGCTCTGGGAAGTCATAAAGTACTTTTTTATATTTATTCTTCTTTATATAGGTAGTCTACAAACTTTCCATGGTCCTTTGCATATGCAATCTCTGACCTGGTACTATCTCCAATATATCCCCCTACATTAATTACAAAAATTCCATCCGCCAGATCAATCTTTCGTTTATGCATATCATCCAGCATTTCCTTGGTTTTCGTAAGGGTTCCCTCGTCCATGTTTTCCCAGACTTCCCCATCCCCGGAATGTCCAAACAGTCCAACCGAGATAATAATGTTTCCTTGTAGCGTAAGTTGTTTTTGTGCTTCCATAAATTCATTTTTAAATCGGGTACTCCCACACAAGGTAATGATCTTATACTTTCCTATCATAGTGTTTTGTCCTTCCTTAAATTAATCTTGCTTGCTTTCTTACTTTACTGTAGCATATTTTATTCTACAATTCAAATAAAAGTTCCTCAGCCTTCTTTAGAAAGTAATTTTTTATAGGAAAAATCAATGAGAAAAGCTCCCAGTGGTGCTGTAATTAAAATTGCTAAAACGGCAACGGTTAATACTATGTTTCCACAGTCCAGTCCCATTGCAAGCGGTACTCCCCCAATTGCCGCCTGAACCGTTGCCTTTGGAGTATAGGCTATCATGCAAAATAACCGTTCCTTTCTGGTTAGCTTTGTTTTCAATAAGCAGAAAAAAACACCTGCCATTCTAAACAATAAGACACAAACGATCAAGATAACTGCAGCCGTTCCTGCAGCTTTCACATATTTTAGGTCTACCGTTGCTCCTACCAAAACAAAAAGTAAAATTTCCGCCGGAACCCATAATTTATTAAACTTCCGGGATAGCCGCTCCGCCACCGGGGCCCTGTCTTGCTGCAGCCCAATTCCAACACCCATCACGGCGATTAAGGAGGCAAATGGAATCTTCATTCCCAGATAATCTTCTGCCGTAACCATAATAAAAGAAAGACTCAATAGGATAATTACCTTGGTAGTATCCCGAATATGCACTTTTCTAAAATACTGAGATAAGATGTATCCGCTAATTCCTCCAACGGCCATACCCATGGCAATAGAAACCGGTATTTTAAGAAAGCTTGCCGGGGATATGCTTCCACCTTGTGCCAATCCTGTAAATGCAGAAAACATTACAATTACAAAGACATCATCTACGGAAGCTCCTGCTAATAAAAGTTGAGGAATCCCTTTTTTTCTTCCATATCCTTCCTCCATAAGTTTTAACATTTTAGGCACAATAACCGCCGGAGATACGGCTCCTACTACAGCTCCCATAATAGCTGCATCCAATACCTTCATTCCCAGTAATTTTGGTGCTAATATCACCATTCCCAGGATTTCAAAGCAAGCAGGTACAAAACACATAAGAACCGCTGGACGGCCTACTTTTTTTAAATCGTGAATATCCAAGGACAAACCGGCCCTTGTTAAAATAATGATAAGTGCCATTCTTCTTAATTCAGAAGAAATCCCCAAAATTGACTCGTCCATTACATTCCATACATAAGGACCTAATAAAATTCCGGTTAAAATCATACCAAGTAGACTGGGTAAATGAATTTTTTTGCAAATCCATCCCATAAACATACCGGTTATTAACATAAGTGCCACACTAAATAACATAATTTTCCTCCTTCTAAACAGGGTAAAGAGTGCGCATCCACAGCGGAGCTTTTTTATGTAGTAGAAGTACTTTCCTATTACATAAAAAAGCCGATGCCTCCTGCGCAATTTTCGCAGAAGTCATCAGCTTTATAAGCGGTTTAAGTATACTTATACTTTGGGAGAACCTCATTCCCATTTATGATTATAAGGACTTGTCTTTTATTCGTCAATACCAAACAGAAAAATTTTTAATTAAAACAGCAATTCCATCTGTTCCACCGTTTCTACCTGTATTCGTGCCGTTGACATATTATATATTTTAGCGTCTCCCTTTACGTGCTCCACCGTCATATACTGCATGTCTTTTTGTAAACCGGATTCCATTAAGTTTAGTACAAAAATATTATCGAATCGGTTATAAATGGATTCTCCACCCAAACCACTTAAACAGATCAGCTGGGTATTACTCTTTTTTGCAATGTCCATCAGGGGAATAAGAAGGTGGGACGCGTTGGTCTGGGCAAATGGGTTATCCATTACAATCACCTTTCCTTCCTCACGTTCTGTAAATAAATCGGTATCATCCCGGCGCATATAAGAAAGAAGGCAGGACAATACAGCAAACGCGGATAAAAATCCTTCCCCGCCGGAATTTTTCGACACCTGTGCCCAGGTAATGGGGTACTCTCTCTGTGCCTCAATTTTATATAGGCGAATGGTAATTGCTCCAATTCCAACTACGCTATCGTATAGATTACGTGTCGTTGCCGCTGCACCAATTAATTCCTCAATGTTTCCATTTTGATTCAGGCGTTCCAGTCCCCGTTTTGTTAAGTCTTCTACGTAATCTTTCAGCCGAAGAGCATAGATGTTTTTTTGTTCTTCCCAAATCGGCAGTGTTAGCTTTAACATTTTGAGGGAACGGTCTTTTACTGTAATGGTGGAATTTTTATCAATTTTTCCAAGATTTTTATGAATATCCTCGATGTAATCAAGTAGCATTTCCAGCACTTTTTGTTTTTCCCGTTCTACTATATCAATATCCACCTGAAGTTTTTCAAGTAATGACTGATAGGACTGTAATACAATAGTAAGTTGTTCCAAAATCACTTCCGGAACGTCTAATAAATCCAGCAGTGTCTCCAAGGGCTTGTGAAAAAAAGTGTCTGTATAATCTGATTTTCTAAGAATCCGGTCTAGCAATTTAGAAAGTGCCTGCTTTTCATCCTGGAGCCGGTTGGTTA
Organism: Acetivibrio sp.; assembly: GCA_036658435.1. Lineage (GTDB taxonomy): Bacteria > Bacillota > Clostridia > Lachnospirales > Lachnospiraceae > DIGJ01. Next base: position 9,462 of record JAVXEO010000031.1, on the reverse strand, counting down.
ATTGTCGGTAATCCCGAATCTGTTCTCCTTGAAACTGGAGGAGTTTTACATTTTCTAATTCTTGTAATTTCAAACCTCCATATGGCACCAATTCCTCTTTAAAGTCAAATTCCTTCTTTGTTCTTAAATCCGAAAATTCCGCCATGGCAGCAAGACTTGTTTGATAGTCCGTTAAAATCTTTGTAATTTTCCCATAATATTTTCGTTCTTCATTTATGGAAATTTCCGTTAATTTCCATCGTTTTTTAAATTCAATATCCACAATTTGTTCTTTCTTACAGGGTTCCTCTATCTCAAACTTTTCTTTTAAATCTTTCCTCAGACGTGCTAATTCGCTTTCTTTTACGGCAATCTCTCTTTCTACCTGCTGTAACAGCTTCTCTGTTTTTTCATATGCCGCCTGTTTTAATTCTAAATTACGCTCTAAGGAGGTCACCGTATAGTCATCCGGTGTTACCTTATTATATTCCACTTCCATTAAATCATATTTATCCGCTGTTCTTATTAACTGCTCCTGCACTTTATGTAACCGGTCGTATGCCTTTGTAAGGTTGTTCTCCAGTTCTGCCACATTTTTGCTAATTTCCTGAGTTATTGCCAGGTATCTGGCTTCTAAATCTTCCAAGTCCTGTTTTACCAGAGTACCTTCGCTATAATTTTTAAATTGATTACATTTTCCCTGTAAATTCCATAGGTTTTCTCTTTCTTCCTTTAGTTTGAACCCCAGTTCCCCTATTTGATCCTTTAATTTTATTTGGAGTTTATCGAGTCGTTTTATTTCCTCTTCATTATTTAAAACTTTTTTATTCAAACTGGAAAGATGTACCTTTTGTTCCTGGTAGTCTCCATATTCTTGTGAAAAAGGCTTTAACATTTTTGACAGGCTGAGAAGTTGTTGTTCCTCCTGCCCAAGCTGCCCCAAAGAAACCCGCAATTTTTCTATTTCTTTTTCTAATTCGGATTTTTGTGCCCTTGTATCCGTAAGACTTTTTTCCATTTTTACAATTTCTTTTTCTATCTTTTGAAGAGCTAATTCTGTTTCCTCATACTCTTCCTTTGTTAGTTTCTGATAATAAATATCGTTTCGAAGCGTTTCATAAAATCGTATGTCCTCTTGCCTGCGGTTGGATTTTTCCAGTAAAATTTCAATCTCTTCCTGTTTCTCCTTTAATAATTCCTTCCGTGCTGTTTCGTTTAATAAATGCCCATTAAAGGCAACAAATAAGCTCAGCCCTTCCGTTTGGTATACTCCATGATTTATACAGCATACCTCCTGTGATAATTGCTCCTTACAAATAATTGGAATGGGGTACGAGGTATAAAAGTTGACTTCCTGTTCTTTTAGACGATTCAGTTCTTGTTCACTTAAAAGAATACTATAGGGAATCATAGGATTTTTCTGTAAAAGAATCCGGTTGGCTTCCTCGGTGTACCCATTCTTTTTCAACCAATCCATTCCCATTACAAAATGCAGTCCCAATTCTTCCATTAATTCTTTAAATTCTTCTGGAAGTTTTAGTACCTCTCCTGAGCTTAATTTACGATATTCTTCTTTTAGGAGTTCACTGTGATGTTCCTGTTCCTTATATAATTTTTTTAAAGGCTCTATTTTTCCATCACAAGATTGTAAAATCTTTTGGGTATGAAAGCATTCCTCTTCCGGTAAATCAAGGTAACGCATTTTTTTAATTCGCTCTGCTGCCTGCTCTTGTAGTCCCTTCCACCGTTTTTCCAGTTCTTCCTTTGCTGCTAGCTGTTGTCCCCTTTTTTCCATTAAATCCTGAATTGCACGGTCTGCAGAATCCATCTGTTGGGTTACGTTCATTTTTTTCTGTCCAATGGACTGGCGTTCCGATCGGAGTTCATCTAATTTTTTACCCGTAGCGGACTCGAGCACTTCTAAAGTCCCTTCTTCATACAAGCCTACTATATTCCGTTCAAGAGAAAGAGCAAATCTTTGATTAAATGCAGCCTCTTTCTGATCAAACTGCTTAATTCTTTCTGTCAGCTGCCCCATCTGCTTATTCAGTTCTTTATTCTGTATATCTTCCCGCGCTTTTTCTTCTCTTGTTTTTAACTCATTTTTCTGGTTATCTTCTAACTTTGCTGCTACACTTTCTACGTTTTCCTGCTGGGTTTTATAAAGTTCCTCGTACCGCAGACGCAAATTATATCCTACTTTTTCCCTCTCCGGTATTCGTTCTGTTTCATCTTTTTTCACAATCTCTAATTTGTTCTCGTACTCAAGAACCTCTTTTGACTCCTGCTTATAATTACAATACAAGGCTGCACATTCCTGGATTTGAAGTTTATGCTTTATTTCCTGTCGCTCGTTTCTTTGCTCCCCTAACTGTTCTTCATATTGTCTGCATACCACGTTCCGGGCATCCAGTGCCTCCAAACATTGATACAGCTCATAGGAGCTTTTCTCATATGCAATTCTTTTTTTCTCTTCTTCTAAATCCCCCAGCCTTTCATTTGCCTGTTTTACTTTTTCCTGGGTTTCCACCACAAAATTTTCCAAACTGCTTCGAAGAAAAGCCAGCTTTTCCTGGTGTAGTTGTCTATCCTTACTCACTTGTAAATACCGGTTATCCTCCTCACAAATAAGAACCGCATCTTCTTTAAATTTCAAAATTGTTTCCTTGCGTTCCATCTTTGTTTGGTTTTCTTTATATTGGCTGATGTACTTTAATAAAATAGATTGAAATTGCTTCATTCTGTTTCCATCCTGGTTTAATTTGCTTTCTACCCCAGGAAGAAACCATTTTTCTATGAGACCGGCTTCATCTTTTGCATCCTTAAACAAATCAGATAATCCGGATTCTTTTACATTTATTTTCTTTATAATGGTTTCCCACTCTTCATGGTTAATCCCATATTCCTTCAGCTTTAAAAAATACTTTTTCTGCTGGGTGCTCTGGTTCATATCAAAGTATTGAAACTGAAATCCGCCCTCCTTTTTTCGTTCCTCAAATAGAGTACGGCAGGCATTAAAACCCTTCAGTTTCCGTATCTTTCCCTGTGTTTCTACAAAAGGAAAGTGCTCAATGTCATAGGGATTGGTGTCCTTATATTCATACACAAAATTCAGTATTTCCAGTTCTTCTGCCGTCTCTTCTTCTCCCGTTCCCTGTCTTGCACGAATCATCATTCCCGTTAAAACATATCCTGCCCCGCCATCCAGCTTCCATTCAACCAAAAGATGCGTTGGCTTATTGGTAGTAAAATAACTGGAGAAAGGCCGGTCCACCGTATCCCGATAACGTCGGCGCACAAAAGGTGCCAGCAGCATCTGCACCAAAACAGACTTACCACCTCCATTTTGCAAAGACAGCAGCGTACTTTCTCCATCCATATAAAACATCTCATCTTCAATGCGAATGGCATTGTTGTTGTAGTTTAGATTAATGACACGAAAGGTATTGATTTTACTCATAAGGATTCACCCCCAGCACATGTAATACACGGGCATAGTTATTTTTGTTAAGAAGATTCCAGTCCATAAAATGGTCTAACTTTTTTGTTGTTTTTATCATTTCATCGGCTTCAATATAATCAACAAGCCCCTGTTTCTGTAACCAGGTAAGGATTGTATATACAAATCCCTCTTTGGTTGTCTTTGCTCTTGAACCGGTTTCACTGCTTCGTAATGCAGAAAAGGCTTCTAACATATTACAAAATGCCAGTCCGTTTTCTTCCTGTTCTTCTTTTTCTCCTTCCGCTTCTATCTGGCTACCTTCCTTTAAACGTTCTCCGACACAGTTTAACAGCTCTCCTACCTTCATAAAGTCTCTTACCTTACTCGTGCTGCTTTGTCCATCATAAAACTCCACAAGAAGGGTTAATATTACAAATTGGGATAAATAGTAGTCCTTATCGGTGGCACCTGACTTACATAGTACCAGCTTTAGCTGAGCCTTCGAATATCCCAAGAAATCATTTTCTTCCTTAGGAATAAGGTAAATCACATTTCCATAGCGTTCAATATCACTTTCTGCCGTATCCCCTTGTTGTTTCACCAGGTTCATAATTGTTTCATTTTCTGTATAAGCACGGTAAAGTTCTCTCTCTTGATCTTCTATTAATTCTTTATTTTTAAGCAGATAATAAAAAATTCGCTGGCTATAATTAATTTCTTCCCATTCGTATGCCATGGTGATTCTCCTCATATAATTTTTATTAAAACATCGGAACAATTAATCTTTCTGTACCTACCGGATTCATCCTGTATGTGAGAAAATTCAACCGTTTCTCCCCCTTTTACTCGAGCGACCTTTATTTCCTTTATTTCTTTAAATTCTGCCTTTTCACTAATACTATCCAGAATGCATCGACTAATTTGAAACTGCTTTCTGGTTTCATCAAAATGTTCTTCTCTTTCCTTTTGCAGCGCCTCTATTGGAAACGCTCCCTCTTTTATCAACTCAATCATAATTTCTCTGAAAATCTCCATGTTTGGGAAAATAATTTCTTTATCCTGAGGCCGCATTTTTTCTTTTAGCGAGGATAAAGTCAGTTCCCTTTCTTCTACGGCATAGCCTAGAAGACAAGAAATACTCCCTTGGTATCGCTTTAATTTTTTCTGGAGTATTTCATTTTGTTCTTTTTGATAATTTTCATTATCAAAATCCACCATTTGTGCAGAATCTTCAATTTCTCTTGCCCTGATTGGTTTCTGATACGCACATGCTTTCTCCAGTTGATATATTTTATCGATTTCCTGAATAAAAAGTGGTCTGAAAAAGCCCTCCATTCGCCTAAGTACCTGTGCATTTTTCAGAACTTCATTATACAGTTCCGTCCGCAAAGGAAATCTTTGAATAAGGGATATCTGGGATAAAGATTCCAGCTCTTTCGTATAAAGGGCTTTTAAATCAAAATGAGTGGATAAAATCTTTTGATGTTCATCCAACGCCCGATTCAAATATCCCTCAATAATTTTCAGATTATGAAGATTATCCGATTCCTTTCCTTTGAGGCGCTCAATATGGATATTCTGCTGCTCTAATTCTTTTACCAGTTTTGTAACATACGAACGATATTCCATAAATTTATGCTTTGTTTCATCAATCGTAACCATATTTTCATCCAAAAGTTTTTTATATTCCTGTACCGAATAATTCAAGGCGTTTTGCCGAATTTTACCCATGGCTTCCTGAATTCTTTGCAGTTGTATTCTTAATAGATTGAAAATATTTTTCATATCATCCGCTGCTTTATCATAACTGGCTTTTTCCAGATGAAGCTTGAAAATCATTTCATGTATGGTAAGTTTCATATTACTTTCGATTTCAAGAGTAGAAAGCATAAGATTATATCCATCATCCGTCAAGTAATAAGAAGTACGCTTTACATCTCCTTCTACATAGATAATCTTATTGCCAATAAAACTGATGGATATTTGCTGGTATTTTCCCTGTTCGTATTGAAATCCTTCAAAGTACATGGCTTTTCCTTCGTCACAAAGAATGGTATTTACAATAAATTCCCCTAAAGATTTTGCTTCATCATAAGAGATTGATTTCTTGTAATATGCCATATTAATGCTGTCAATAAAGCTTCCAATATCGTCTATGGTACAGGGTTCTTCTCTTAAAGACTGCTCCATAATATAAAGCAGTACCGAAAAAATCAGATTGGTTTGTTCGTGAATGGTTTCAAGTCCATACTGTTTCCAGGTTTGCTTCTGGATACTATTTTTAAAAAGCAGTGCATAGGCACCTACATTTTTCATTCTTTTCGTAAAATTCTGTAAAAAATCATATTCCATCTTTATCCTCATTCTCTGCACATAAGAAATCTTTTTCCTGTAATATTTCCTGTGGTATATAGGTATCCGCCTCTAATATTTTTTTCATTTTTTCCACGGTAGAAGCTGAAAACTCGCTAAAAAATTCACTGGTCCTATTTCGGTTTTGTTTTTCTTTGGTTGCCGGCAGTTTATAATTTACAGATTTTGCAAGCATGGTTTCATAGGCTTTCACAAATGGTGTTATCACCCTATGATTTTCTGCAAGCTCTTTTAATTTTTCATAGATAAAGATTCCTTCATAATCTAAATCTCCAAAGTAAAGGTATTGATTGGTTTCATGATTCATATAGGGTTCCACGCATAAATCAAAGTCTTGAATGGAACGGTAAACTCCCTTTCCTCCACCATAAATCAAGGTTCCTATAGGTTCTCCCAGTATTCGATTATTTCCTTTTAATAAATGTCTTCTCATACTATAGAAAGTATCTTTATTTTCAATAAATAAAAGAGTTTGGGGGGTATTTTTTTTATTGGAATAATACGCCAAAGGCTCCGTAGTCTCATAAATCTTAAGTTTTTCTGTATTCAGTCCAAGATTTTTAAGGATTCGTAGTCCTCCTTCTTTGGTTAAGAATTTTTCTCTTGAAAAAATTTCAAAGCTTCTTTCATTAAAGGAGGCCGGCATTTGCTGTTTTTCTCTGCATCTTAACATATATTGGTTTAGCTGCAGTATATAAGGTCTGTCTTCTTCATATTGGTTTAAATTATTAAGATAGTAATCGTTCTTTAGTTGATCCGATAGATATAATAGTTCCTCTTTATACGTTTCTAAGTTTCTACTCTCTTTTAAAATTCGATACGTATTATATAAAACCGGTCTTTTCCCATTTTCTTTGGAGCTTTTAACAGGTTCCAACCATTGTTTTTGTATGAATTCTTCTACCAGTTCCACTAGTTCTTCATAAGATTCCAGGTGATAATATTCTTGGAGTTGTATTAGATTTATTTTATTTTTAGAATAATTCAAGATGCTCTTCATATGCTTTCTACCTCCTTATAATTATAGCATGTTCCTTGGTATATTCCAAGTAAAATACTTTTTGCGTCCATTTTATATTTGTGCTCCACTGTCCTTTACATTTAAGCAGCAAACTCTAACCGGTACTGGCAAATTAATAGGAATTGGATAAAATTCGAGTCTGTTTATGGCTTGACAACTGTATATATAGAGTATATACTGATTATATAGTATATGAACAGTATTTCATTGGAGGTGACTATGAATATTATTATAAGCAATGCAAATAATCAACCGATTTATGAGCAGATCTATCTTCAAATTAAGTCGGCAATTATTTCTGCTGATCTGAAAGAAGGGGATATTCTTCCCTCTATTCGTAATCTTGCAAAGGATTTACGTATCAGTGTTATTACCACCAAACGAGCCTATGATGAGCTTGAAAGAGATGGATATATTTACTCAGTAGCCGGTAAGGGCTCTTATGTAGCTAAAAAGAATACAGAAATTTTAAGAGAAACTTACTTAAAAGAAATTGAAGAACACATGAGAACGATTTTACAAATTGCACCAAGCTGCAAATTGTCAATCAATGACCTAATAGAAATGTTCAAAATCATTTCAGAGGAGGAATAAAATGAATGCAGTCGAATTGAATAACATCACCAAATCATACCGGGATTTTACCCTTGAAAACATCAGTTTTTCTTTACCAAAAGGCACCATCATGGGTTTAGTAGGGGAAAATGGAGCAGGTAAAAGTACCACCATTAAATTAATTATGAATGCCATATCCCCAGACAGCGGTTCCATTTCGGTACTTGGCTTATCCAATCAGTCCCCTGAGTTTGTTGCTTTAAAACAGGATATAGGGATTGTCCTTGATGAAGCTTATTTTCCTGAAGTTTTAAGTGCAAACGACTTAAATCGTATCATGAGTAAAACCTATATTCATTGGAATAGCCCTACTTATTTTGACTATATAAAGAAATTTACCCTTCCACTCACAAAAAAATTTAACGAGTATTCTCGCGGTATGAAAATGAAGTTGTCTATTGCAGTGGCTCTTTCCCATAATCCAAAATTATTAATTTTAGATGAAGCAACCAGTGGGCTTGATCCCATGATACGAGATGAAATTCTTGATGTTTTTAATGATTTTACTCGAGATGAAAATCATTCTATCCTGCTTTCTTCTCATATTATTAGTGATCTTGAAAAGATATGTGATTACATCACTTTCCTTCACAAGGGAAAGCTAATGTTTTGTGAAGAAAAAGACATTTTATTAAATAAATATTCACTTGTAAAACTTTCCAGGGAAGATATTGCGTGCCTGCCTTCCGATGGAATGATACGAAAAAAAGCAACCCCATACGGATACGAAGCACTGATTCTAAGAGATAAAGTAAATGCTTCCTTTCCGTCTGAAAAAACCACGCTTGAGGACATTATTTTATTTATGACAAAGGAGGAAAATTAAATGAAAGGACTGCTTTTAAAAGATATTCTTGTCATTACAAAACAACTTAAAATATTTCTCATTGTAATTCCTTTGATGTCACTAGCAGGAAGTTCTATGGCACCCTTAGCCATTTTAATGGGTGCTGTTCTTCCCATGACCGCCATTGCTTATGATGAACGTTCCAAGTGGAATGAAATTGCTGTTATGATGCCTTACTCAAAAAGAGATATCGTTATCAGTAAATATTTGCTTGGCTATATTTGTATGATAGGATCTGCTGCCTTAGTGATTGTTGTGCAGTTGATTCGTGCCATAGCCGGACATGGCAGTTTTGCAGAAAGTATTCCCATGCTATTGTTTTCTATTTCCGGTGGACTTATTTTTATTGCCATAAATACACCCATCTTATTTCGATTTGGTTCGGAAAAGGGGCGCTATGTGTTTATTATTACGGTAGGGTTGGCGGCTGCATGTGGAGCTTTTCTAAAGGAGATAGATGCTGCTTTTCTTTTAAGGATATCCCCTGTATTACCCGTATTTCTGTGTGTCGCTGCAGTCATTATGAATGTTATTTCCATGTTTCTCTCAAAGCGCATTAAGATAACCTGAAATTCTCATGTTTAAAGCTGAATTCATCGCAATAAAATCCATCAGGAAGATTGCAAGATACCGCCATTTTGTGTATAATTTTAGGTAAAAGGACAACGCTAGTCGTAAGAATATGACAGGGAGGCAGTCAAGACATGAAAAGCAGAACCTATATCGCAATCGACCTAAAATCTTTCTATGCTTCGGTGGAGTGCATGGAACGTGGGCTTGACCCCATGAGCACGAACCTTGTTGTTGCCGATGCAAGCCGCACCGAAAAAACAATCTGTCTTGCCGTTTCGCCGTCCCTGAAAGCTTACGGCATTCCGGGCAGGGCAAGGTTGTTTGAGGTGGTACAAAAGGTGAAGGAGGCAAATGCCCTGCGCCTTCGTCATGCACCGGGTCGAACCTTTTCGGGAGCGTCTGCAAGTGCCCTCGAATTAAAGGCTTCTCCCTCACTATCCTTGGACTACATCACCGCACCGCCACAAATGGCACTTTACATGAAGTACAGCACAAAAATATACAACATTTATTTAAAATACATTGCACCGGAAGATATTCACGTTTACTCCATTGACGAGGTGTTTATGGATGTCACAAATTATTTAAACACCTATCATCTTTTGGCAGGGG
>JAVXEO010000030.1:0-25511 GCA_036658435.1 Acetivibrio sp. | reverse complement strand
CTAAGGAATATGCTTTGGCGCGTGAGTCTGGAAAGCAGACTCTTTATCCTAAATACGCTTATAAAATGCACGAAAAACAATATATAAAAATTAAAACCATAAATTGTAAAATATAGGTTGCGAAATAGCAAAATAAAATGTATAATACCAGATATGAGAGAGAAAGATTTACAATTAGCTTAATATCCTACAGATAGGTTCCTTGGTCTGTATCAAAGCACATAGGAGGGTTTGATATGTTTGGAAACATGAAGATTTCAAAGAGAATTAGTGTAATGTGTATTATTATTTTAGCAATTGCAAGTATTTCAGGAATAGTAGGGTTACTTTTAGCGAACAAAATAGACCGAGATTATAGCAAAACACTGGTAGAATATGGTTTTGCTCAAGGAGATATTGGCAGTTTGGGTATTAATTTACAAAAAGAGAATGTTATTTTATTAAAATTTATGACCTCAAGCATAGACAGCGAGAAAGAAAATGATAAAAAAGAATTACAGGAACTGGACGCAATTGTGAATGACAACCTGGCAGCGACTAAAAAGAGTCTGGGTTCTAAGGTAGGACAGGAAATTTATTCTAAATTAGAGACAGCAAATAACAACTTTAGGAAAACTAAAGAGGAAATATTAAATGATACAGGAACGGAAGCCATACTGCTTCAAAAATATAATGAAAAATGTGCTCCCTATATAGAGGAATTGACGAATACAGTGGATACCATGCTTTCTGATAAATCCAGAATTGGCGAAGAAAAGTCGGCGAATTTATCCAGACAAACTTTGATTTTCACCTTTATTATGCTTGGAATTATTTTAGGAGCAACGGCTACGGCGTTGATTCTTTCCAAAAAAACAGCAAATGCAATTAAAGGGCCAATTGAAGAGGTGGAAGCAGCGGCAAAACAATTATCAACGGGAAATCTCAAGGTTCACCTTACCTATGAAAGTGAAAATGAACTGGGAAGCCTTTCTCGAAGTATGAATGCAACCATTCATGGTTTATCGGAGGTTATCGGGGATTTAACCCGCATATTAAAGGAAGTAGAGAATGGTAACTTTAAGGTTTCTGCAGGTGTGGCATATCCAAATGATTTTGCGGCAGTGGATATTTCCTTACAAAGCTTTATAAGAAAAATGTCAGACACCTTATCAAAAATTAATCAATCTTCTTCTCAGGTTGCAGGAAGTGCAGATCAAATCTCACAAGGTGCCCAGAGCCTTACGGATGGTGCTACCGATCAGGCAAGCTCGATTGAAGAATTACAGGCAACGGTTACGGATGTTTCTTCAGAAGTTGATAGAAACGCACAGAATGCCGAACAGGCCAATATAAAAGCAAAGACAGTTGGAAAAGAAATTTCAGAAAGTAATGAACAAATGCAGCAAATGGTGGAAGCAATGAATTTAATCAGTGGAACTTCCAAGGAGATCAGTAACATCATTAATACGATTAATGATATTGCATCTCAGACAAACTTATTGTCTTTAAATGCTTCTATTGAAGCTGCCAGAGCAGGTGAAATGGGAAAAGGCTTTGCAGTGGTAGCAAATGAAGTTGGAAACCTTGCAGCACAAAGTGCCCAGGCAGCACAAAGCTCTACGGAATTAATTGCTAACTCGTTAAAAGCCGTAGAAAGTGGAAAACAATTGGCGGATTTAGCAGCTTCTAAATTAGAAAAGTCCGTAGAAAAGACCCAGGAACTGGTATCCGATATTGGAGAAATTTCAAGTGTTTCGGTGCGCCAGGCACAGGCACTGGAACAGATTTCTCAAGCGGTGGATCAAATTGCAAGTGTGGTACAAGAAAACACAGCAATGGCGGAAGAAAGCTCTTCCAGCAGTGAAGAAATGGCAAGCCAGGCCTCTATGCTCAAAGAATTAGTCGATCAATTTCAATTACAATAAGATTTAACCAAGGGTGCAGCCGTGCTATTTCACAGGGCTGCACCTTTAATTTTTTTATGTAATAGGAAAGTGCTCCTATTACATAAAAATGCTCCGCTGTGGGTGCGCACGCCGCGCTAAGGAATATGCTTTGGCGCGAGAGTCTGCAAAGCAGACTCTTTATCCTGGTACAGCAAGATAATTGCGCATATTTTTGAGAGCTGATTTTTCCAGTCGAGAAACTTGTGCCTGAGAAATATGAATTTCTTCCGCAACTTCCATCTGTGTTTTCCCTTCAAAGTAGCGAAGACGTATAATGTTGCTTTCTCGATGAGGAAGCTTTTTTATGGCAGAATTTAAAGAAATTTCCTCAACCCAGTTCTCTTCTCTATTCTTTTTATCGCTGACTTGATCCATAATATAAAGCGTATCGCCACCTTCCGAATACACCGGTTCATATAGGGATAGAGGGTGTTGAATGGCATCTAGGGCATATACAATATCTTCGGGATTCATATCCAGTTCTTTGGCAATATCTTCGATAGTAGGTTCTTTATCCGACTGTTTCATCAAGGCTTCTTTTGTGTAGATGGCTTTATAAGCAATATCCCGTAAAGAACGGCTGACACGAATAGAGTTATTGTCTCTTAAATAGCGGCGTATTTCCCCAATTATCATGGGAACGGCATAGGTAGAAAACTTTACATTTTGAGTAATATCAAAATTATCGATGGCTTTCATTAAACCAATACAGCCAATTTGAAATAAATCATCTACATTTTCATTACTATTAGAAAAACGCTGTATAATACTGAGAACAAGCCTTAAATTTCCTTTTATATAGAGCTCACGCGCTTCTTTATTTCCACTCATTACCTGTTTAAATAGTTCCTCTTTTTCCTTGTTTCCAAGAAGGGGCAGCTTGGCTGTGTTTACACCACAGATTTCAACTTTATAAAGAGCCATAGTAACCTCCGGGTTTTATTTTGTATCCGTAATTTTGCTATAGTAAATAGCATTTACCTTTTCAATGGAAATATACGAAAGATTCTTTTGTAAATTTTTCCTATTGGAAATATTTTGAGAAAACAGGCATATATAACTAATAAGGCAAAGAATCCAGAAGGGAGTTAAAATGAGACTTTGTGAATTAAGCCAGAAAGAGGTAATTAATATTTGTGACGGACAGCGTCTTGGGTTTATTGAGGATATAGAATTTGATGTTTGTACCGGACAAATTTGCAAAGTAATGATTCCTGGACCTTGTAAAATATGGGGAATTATGGGAAGAGACCATGAATATGTGATTGATTACTGCTGCATTCGACAAATTGGTGAAGACGTTGTGCTTGTAGAAACGGATACAGAAAAAACTTTTGTGAAATGCAAAATATAGATATTTCCTTGACCTTTTTATAGGGATTTAATATAATTAATTTTAAAGAACCAAACGTAAAAAATAGAGGAGGATTCAAGAATGAAATGTCCGTTTTGTGGGGAAGACAATACCCGCGTAATTGATTCAAGACCTGCGGATGATAACAATTCTATTCGCAGAAGAAGACAGTGTGATGAATGCAGCAAAAGATTTACAACCTATGAAAAAGTAGAAGCGATTCCCCTTGTGGTTATAAAAAAGGATATGATTCGTGAACCCTATGATCGTTCAAAAATAGAATCCGGTGTATTTCGCTCCTGCCATAAAAGGCCTATTTCGGTTGATCAAATTAACGGACTGGTAGATGAAGTAGAAACTGCTATTTTTAATTTAGAAGAAAAGGAAATTCCAAGCAGCCGTATTGGATCCATTGTGATGGAAAAATTAAAAAATTTCGATCAGGTGGCCTATGTTCGTTTTGCGTCTGTTTATCGTGAGTTTAAAGATGTAAACACTTTTATGGATGAAATAAAAAAGATATTGGATAAAGAACTGTAATAAAAGAGGATAAGTATAAAACAACTATACTTGTAAAAATAATATTGAACAAATATAATATGTATGATATACTAGGATGGATAGTCTTTCTTTTCGAAGAAAGGAAACAAACATGTATAGTAAAACATATAGTGCAGCAGTTCATGGAATTCAGGGACTGATTGTTAATGTTGAGGCAGACGTTTGTGACGGACTGCCTCTTTTTTCTATGGTTGGATATTTGGGATCGGAAGTAAAAGAAGCGAAAGAGCGCGTAAGGATTGCTCTTAAGAACTTTGGATACCGTCTGCCTCCAAAGCATATTACCATCAACTTATCACCTGCAGATCTTCGAAAAGAAGGAACTGCATTTGACTTATCCATTGCCATTGCAATTTTAGCAGCTCTAGGCTATATTCCGGAAGAAAATTTAACAGATACCTTATTTATGGGAGAACTTTCATTGGATGGGAAAATTGGAAGTGTAAATGGAATTCTTCCGGTCGTGTACAAAGCCAAACAAGAGGGATTCAAAAGATGTATTGTTCCAAAAATTAACGCAAAGGAAGGTGCAGTGGTAAAGGGAATCCAGGTAAGCGGGGCGGAAACTCTATTAGAAATTGTTGAAAAATTAAGCCATAACGAGAATTTGGAAGAAACAAAAGTAGATGTAGAAAGTTTATTCCTTTTGGAGGAGGACGAATCTGCCTTCGATTTTAAGGACGTGATTGGACAGGAAACCTTAAAACGTGCAGTGGAGGTTGCGGTAAGCGGAATGCATCATCTTTTGATGATTGGACCTCCCGGCGTTGGGAAAACCATGATTGCCAAGGCAATTCCCAGCATCATGCCAGAGCTGACTTTTGAAGAAAGTATGGAAATTACAAAAATATACAGCATATCCGGTCTTTTAGATAAGGACAATTTCCTTGTAAAAAGACGCCCATTTCGTGCGCCTCATCATACCATTACACCCAATGCACTTGTTGGAGGTGGACTTCATCCAAAAGCAGGAGAGGTTTCTTTCGCTATGGGTGGTGTCTTATTTTTGGATGAACTGACAGAATATACAAAGAGCACGATTGAATTGCTAAGGCAGCCTTTAGAAGATAAAAAAATAAGAATAAGCAGGATGAATGGAACCTATGTTTATCCGGCAGATTTCATGTTAGTTAGTGCCATGAATCCCTGCAAATGTGGATACTATCCGGATCGTAACCGCTGTGCCTGCTCGATTAATGAGGTAAAACGATATTTAGAAAAGGTATCCGGACCGGTATTAGATAGAATGGATATTTGTGCAGAGGCAGTTCCTGTGGATTACCGTGATATAGAGGCTGCGAAAAAAGGAGAAAGTTCAGAGAGTATTCGAAAGAGAGTTAAAAAAGCAAGAAAAATTCAAAGGGAGCGTTACCAGAACGAATATAGTCAAAAAGAACCCATATATTTTAATTCCGGCTTACCATCTACTTTAATAGAAAAATATTGTGAAATTAACAAAGAGGGGGAGGCGTTAATAGCAAGGGCCTTTGAAAAAGAAAATTTAACAGCAAGAGGATATCATAAGATATTAAAAGTGGCCAGAACCATTGCTGATTTAGATGAAAGCGAAGTTATTCTTTCAAAACATATTGCAGAGAGTATCTTTTATCGTATCAATGATAAGAAATACTGGAACTAAACCAATAATTTTTCCGTTTTTCATTAGAAAAATAACGAGGATTTGATTTGTGATTTTAAGGGGAGAAAAAATAAGGATGATAGAAGAAAAAGAAAAGATTTATGAAATAAAAATAGAAAATCAGGCTTATCCTGAAAAACTACGACATATATATAAACCACCAAAGAGACTATTTGTAATAGGAAATCTTCCAAGGGAAGATAAGATTAGTCTTGCTGTTGTGGGGGCCAGAGACTGTTCTTACTATGGGAAGGAAACCGCTCTGTATTTTTGCAAAGAACTTTCAAAGTATGGAATTCAGATTATCAGTGGATTGGCAAGGGGAATTGACGGATATGCACATCAGGGGGCATTGGAAAGTGAAATGCCTACCTTTGGAATTCTAGGCTGCGGTATTGATATCTGCTATCCAAAAGAAAATAGTTCCCTCTATAAAAAAATGTGTAAAAGCGGTGGAATTCTATCGGAATACCCAGAAGGGACACCGCCATTAGCCGGATATTTTCCAATGAGAAACCGAATTATCAGTGGATTAGCGGATGGGATTTTTGTTATTGAGGCAAGGGAAAAGAGCGGTTCCCTCATTACGGTTGAGTATGGACTGGAACAAGGGAAAGACATCTTTGTTTTACCGGGAAGGATAAATGACAATTTAAGTAAAGGGTGCAATGGATTATTAAAGGCAGGTGCCATACCCATTACGGAACCATTGGATCTTCTTAATTACTATGGAATAGAGTCTTCCTCTAATACTATGGAAAATAAAAAAAATAACAAATGCCTTGAAATGGGGGAGGAAATGGTGTATAGTAGGCTCTGTTTAGTACCCAAACATGTGAATCAGATTGTTTGCGAGAGTTGTATGCCTTTATATGCAGTGATGGAAAGTTTAATTTCATTGGAGGAAAAAGGATATATTAAGCAGGTACTTAAAAACTATTATATAAAGCTATTGGAGTAGGAGAATATAAATGCCGAATAATCTAGTTATTGTAGAATCACCAGCTAAGGCGGCTACCATTAAAAAGTTTTTGGGAAAAAACTATGAAGTTTTGGCTTCAAATGGTCATGTAAGGGATTTACCAAAGAGCCAGCTGGGAATAGATGTTAAGGGAGATTTTGAACCAAAATATATTACCATTCGCGGAAAAGGAGAACTTTTGGCGAAGCTTCGTAAAGAAGTAAAAAAAGCAGATAAAGTATATCTTGCAACTGACCCTGACCGTGAAGGAGAAGCGATTTCGTGGCATCTAATGAAAGCTTTAAAGCTAGATGAAAAAAAAGCGAGTCGTATTACATTCAATGAAATTACCAAAAATGCAGTAAAATCTTCCATTAAACAAGCGAGAGAAATTGATATGGATTTAGTGGATGCACAGCAGGCAAGAAGAGTATTGGATCGCATGGTTGGTTACAGTATTAGCCCGCTGCTATGGGCTAAGGTGAAAAGAGGATTAAGCGCAGGTCGTGTACAATCAGTAGCACTGCGTATTATTTGTGATAGAGAAGAAGAAATTAATGCTTTTGTTCCGGAAGAGTACTGGTCAATGGAAGCATCTTTTCAAATGGAAAATGAAAAAAAATTATTGCATGCCAAATTTTATGGTACAACGGAACAAAAAATGGAAATTCATTCCGAAATGGAATTACAAAACATTTTGAAAAAATTAGAAAATGCGGAATTTTTTGTGTCAGATATTAAAATTGGAGAACGAATAAAAAAGGCACCGGTACCCTTTACTACCAGTACATTACAACAGGAAGCGTCGAAACTGCTGAATTTTTCAACACAAAAAACGATGCGAATTGCACAGCAATTATATGAAGGAATTAATATTAAAGGAATGGGCAGTGTTGGTATTATCACATATTTACGTACCGATTCTACTCGTATTTCCGATGAAGCAGATGCTTTGGTAAAAGACTTTATTCGTGAAAACTATGGAGAAGAAATGGTCTCTTTAGAAAAAATTGTGAAAAAGGCAGATAAAAAGATTCAAGATGCCCATGAAGCCATTCGCCCTACGTATTCCGAATTAACACCGGTCAAGATAAAAGAAGCTTTGAGCCGTGACCAGTTTCGCTTATACCAGCTAATATGGAAACGTTTTGTTGCAAGCCGTATGAAAACAGCAAAATACGAAACAACGGCTGTAAAGATTGATGGAAATGGATATCGTTTTACGGCGGCAGCTTCCAAACTGGTATTTGATGGATTTATGGCAGTGTATTCTATGGAAGAAGAAAAAGAAGAAAAAATTACATTTGCAAAATCAATGGAAGCAGGTACAAAATTACAACTAGAAGATTATGAAAACAACCAGCATTTTACACAGCCACCGGCTCACTTTACTGAGGCATCTCTTGTAAAGGCATTGGAAGAATTAGGAATTGGGAGGCCAAGTACGTATGCCCCTACCATCACTACCATTCTGGCAAGACGCTATATTGTAAAAGAAAATAAAAACTTATATGTGACGGAAATTGGAGAAGTTGTAAACCACATTATGCTGGAAGGGTTCTCAAGTATTGTAGATGTAAACTTTACAGCCAACATGGAAAGTCTTTTGGATGCGGTAGAAGCTGGAGAACTTTCATGGAAAACCGTAGTTGAAAATTTTTATCCGGACTTGGAAGAAGCCGTTAAGACAGCAGAAGTTAAGCTTGAAAAGATTAATATAGAAGATGAGGTAACGGATGTAATTTGTGAGGAATGCGGAAAAAATATGGTTGTTAAGTACGGACCTCATGGGAAATTTCTGGCATGTCCCGGATTTCCGGATTGTAGAAATACCAAGCAGTATTTTGAAAAAATAGGGGTGGAATGTCCGCAATGTGGTGGAGAAGTTGTAATTCGTAAAACTAAAAAAGGAAGAAAATATTATGGTTGTCTCAATAATCCGGAATGTGATTTTATGACATGGCAAAGACCATCGAAGGAAAGATGCCCGGAATGCAATCAGATTTTACTTGAAAAAGGAGCAAAACTGGTGTGTATGGATGAAAAATGCGGATTTATTAAAAATAATATAGAATAGTTTGAATACTCTAAGAAAATCCAAGTAAAAAAATATTTATTTGAAATTGTTTGACTTCATAAAAAAATAAGTATTAGAAATCTACAATAATGTAAAAACGATTGCCTTTATAAAAGAATTGTGGTAAACTTTAGTAAACTTTTGATAAAAATCTTTGATAAAGGAGAAGTGAAATGAGCGTTCAATTATTAGATAAGACAAGAAAAATAAACAAATTGCTTCATAATAACAGTTCACATAAAGTTGTTTTTAATGATATTTGTCATGTCTTGAGTGAAATTCTTGACTCCAATATACTGGTAATCAGTAAAAAGGGAAAAGTTCTGGGGATTAAGAACCGTGATGATATTATGGAAATTAGAGAATTAATCAAGGACAGTGTTGGAGGACATATTGATGAAATGCTAAATGAAAGGCTTCTGAGCATTCTTTCAACAAAAGAAAATGTAAATTTAACAACTTTGGGATTTGAATTTGTGGGAGTAAACGATTATCAGGCCATCATTACACCAATTGATATTGCAGGAGAAAGACTTGGAACTTTATTTTTATATAAGAGGGAACAGCAGTATACCATTGATGATATTATTTTAAGCGAATATGGAACTACGGTTGTTGGACTTGAGATGCTTCGCTCGGTGAATGAAGAAAGTGCAGAAGAAAATCGTAAAGTACAGATCGTACAATCCGCAATCAGTACCCTGTCTTTTTCGGAATTAGAAGCGATTCGACATATTTTTAAAGAATTGGACGGAAGTGAAGGAATTTTAGTGGCAAGTAAAATTGCAGACCGAGTAGGAATTACCAGGTCCGTCATTGTGAATGCACTAAGAAAATTCGAAAGCGCAGGTGTTATTGAATCCCGTTCTTCTGGGATGAAGGGAACCTATATAAAAGTAATTAATGATGTAATATTTGATGAATTAGAAAAATTGAATCATTAGTGATAGAATAAGACAAAAGGATTTGTTTGAACAGAGCAGACAGATCCTTTTGTTTTGCATATTTTGAATCCTTTCACTCAAAAAACAGGGACAAAATAAATAGTACGATAGCCCTAGAAATGTTGGTATTACGGCTTTTTTGGAAATATATCTTGTGTTTTCGACTTATTATGACTATAATAGAATACTAGGAAAGGATGTTTGTTATGATTGGATCAAATGCTTACAATTATATTAATGTACTAGATAAAGCGGCAGATGCCAGCTGGCTCCGTAACGGGGTAATAACGAATAATATTGCCAATGTAGATACCCCAAATTATAAACGAAAAGATGTTCAATTTGAGTCTTATCTTATGTCTGCTGTAGCAGGCGGAGATTCCCTAGATGAGAATGTAAACAATATGGACTTGAATACAATAAATGCATCTACCTATACAGAATTTCCGGGCTTGAGCTACCGGTACGATGGCAATAATGTGGATATTGATACGGAAAGTGCAGAACTTGCTAAAAATCAGATTCATTATTACACATTACTAGATTCTATGACACAGGAATTCAACCGAATTAAGTCGGTTTTAAATAGGTAATGTTTTAAAGGAGGAAGGAATATGTCAGTATTTGGAGCTATGGATACCAGTGCAAGTGGTATGACGGCGCAAAGACTTAGAACCGATATTATTGCCCAGAATATTGCCAATGTAAATACCACCAGAGACGCCAATGGCAATGTATATAAAAGAAAAACGGTAGTATTTGCAGAAAAAAATGTAACAAATTTTAGCAATGCATTAAATACAGCAATAGGATCAAAGAGCAAGGGGGTAAAAGTAACGAAGATTGTGGAAGATCCATCTGAGGGAAGACAGGTTTATGACCCTTCTCATCCAGATGCCAATGAAGAAGGTTATGTTACCTACCCAAATGTAAATTCTGTAATGGAGATGACGAATTTAATCGATGCAAGCCGGTCTTATGAGGCAAATGTAACCGCATTTAATGCAACAAAATCAATGGCTTTAAAAGCTCTGGAAATTGGTAAGTAGGAGGTAATTTATGAATGGTATGAATGCAGTCGGTGGAATTCTTAATTCCAGCCGCTATATAGGTGAGATAGATGGAAAGAAGGCTGAAAAAACAAATAATAATGTTTCCTTTGAATCTTTATTTGAATCAGCTAAGACCATGATAAATGAAACAAATTCATTAACAAATGCGGCGGAGGAAGAAGAAATCAACTATGCACTCGGAATTTCTACTAACACACACGACCTTCAGATAGCCCAACAGAAAGCAAGTATTGCGCTTCAGTATACGGTTGCAGTAAGAAATGGTGTTATGGACGCTTATAAGGAAATTATGAACTTACAATTCTAATTTCAGTGTTAGAGGAAAAATATAAGCAGGTAGGAGAAAGAGAGCATGAAAGATCGGCTGAAGAAAATACTGGATCAGATTTTGGAGTTCTGGAATAAATATACAAGTAAACAAAAGACAATCATAATTTGTGTGGTAGCAGCCATATTTTTTACGATTGTCTTATTGGCGTTTTTTCTTTCAAAGCCAAAATTTGAAACTGTTTTAGCAAAATTTGAGGACAACAAACAGGCAACGGAGTTAGTGACTATTTTGACAGAAAATGAAATAGGATACAAGCAGTCAAGAGATGGAAAAACGGTGTATGTTCAAGATAAGGACTACACAAAGGGACTTAATTTGATGTCCACCAATAGTATTAACTCGGATGACTTTGGATGGAACTGGGCAACGACCAACAGCATGAGTACCACAGAAAAAGAGAAGCGGCAAAAAGTAATGCTGGCAACGCAGAATGATTTACGAAATTATATGATAAAACTGGATGGGGTCAATGATGCCACGGTCATTATTAACCAACCGGATGAAACGTATACCTTATTTACAGAAGAAAAGAACACCTCCGTAAGTATTATGCTGGACATAGAGGATACTATGTCAAAGAAGCAGGCTCAAACCATTGCAAACTGGGTATCCAACGCAGTAGGAAGTGACAATGCAGATAGCGTTGTGATCATGGACACCGATCGAAACCTTCTATATAGCAATGCAGAACAGGAAGGTCTGGGAGGCCAGATTTCAGACATTGAAGAATATAAAGAACGCCTCCATAATCAGTTTGACATTGATGTGGAAGCTATGATGATCAAATATGGATTTAGTGAAGCCGCCGTTGCTTCCAATTATGTATTTAATTTTGATAAAGTAAGTGAAAATTTTAAGGATTACTCTGCTCCGGAAGGACAGGAACAAGGGGTGTATTCTTCTAGTTATGAATATTCACAAAAGGGTTCTGCAGGTTCCGGAGGAATACCGGGAGTAGAATCCAATACAGAGAATACGGATTATATGATTGATACCGGTGGGTCTTCAGATAGTAGCACAGTATTGAATAAATATGACTATCTGCCCAATGAACGGATTAAAAATATAGAACATGAAATTGGTACGGTAGAGTACGATCAATCTTCGCTAAGTGTAGTCTTGACTAATTTTGTTGAATACAATGAAGATCGTTTAAAAGAGACAGGTCAGCTGAATGGAATTACTTTTGCTGATTTCATAGATCAAAATAATGTAAGAACAAAATCCACGGTGGACATTGCCGAAATTACAAAATTAATTTCTATGGCAACGGGAGTTGCGGAAGCTAAAATATCCGTAGTAGCATGGCAGCAGCCGGTATTTAATGCAAAAGAAAAAAAACCTTTGGATGTGACCAACTACTTAATGATCGTATTGGCAGTTTTAATTATTGCTTTGCTTATCTTTGTAGTGTTTAGGGGAACGGCTCCTATAGAAGTCACAGAGATGGAACCGGAACTTTCCGTAGAACAGTTATTAGCTACCACCAAGGAGAACCAGTCCCTGGATGATATAGAATTTAGTGATAAGACGGAAACCCGCCTTATGATTGAAAAATTTGTAGATGAAAATCCGGAGGCAGTTGCAAGTTTACTTAGAAATTGGCTGCAGGATGATTGGGGGTATTAAGTATGGCGGAGGAATTGACCGGTGTACAAAAAGCAGCAGTTTTATTGATTGCATTGGGACCAGAAAAATCGGCAAATATATTTAAGCACTTAAAAGAAGATGAAATTGAGACCCTGACTCTGGAAATTGCCAATACAAGAAGTATTTCCTCTACGATTAAGGATGCGGTACTGGATGAATTTTACGAAGTATGTCTGG
This sequence comes from Acetivibrio sp., assembly GCA_036658435.1. Taxonomy (GTDB): domain Bacteria; phylum Bacillota; class Clostridia; order Lachnospirales; family Lachnospiraceae; genus DIGJ01. The sequence continues at coordinate 12,816 of JAVXEO010000030.1, read as the reverse complement.
CGCAACAGTACATTGCAGAGGGCGGTGTAGGTTATGCAACGGATTTATTACAGAAGGCATTGGGAGAAGAAAAAGCAAAAGAAGTAATTGGAAAATTAACGGCTTCCCTTCAGGTTCGTCCCTTTGAATTTGTTCGTAAGACGGATGCAACCCAGCTCCTTAACTTTATACAAGATGAACATCCTCAGACCATTGCACTTATTTTGTCTTATTTATCTTCCGCCCAGGCATCTCAGATTATTTCGGCGTTAAGCCCGGATAAACAGACGGATGTTGCAAAACGTATTGCACAAATGGATCGAACGTCTCCGGATGTAATTAAAGAGGTAGAACGGGTACTGGAACAGAAACTGGCTTCTTTAGTAAATCAGGACTATACCATTGTAGGTGGTGTGGATTCTATTGTTGAAATATTAAATACGGTAGACCGTGGTACGGAAAAACATATTATGGAAACTCTTGAAATTGATGAACCGGAATTGGCAGATGAAATTCGAAGAAAGATGTTTGTATTTGAAGATATCTTATCTCTGGATGATAAATCCATACAGCGTGTATTACGTGAAGTTGATAACAACGAGCTTGCTATCGCAATGAAAGGCTCGAATGAAGAGGTTCAAGGTGTTATCTTTAATAACTTGTCCAAGCGTCTTGCTAGTATGATTAAAGAGGATATGGACTTTATGGGACCGGTTCGTTTGAAAGATGTAGAAGAAGCACAACAGAAAATCGTTAATATTATTCGTAAATTAGAAGATTCGGCTGATATTGTTATTTCCAGAGGTGGAGGTGATGAAATCGTTGTCTAATATTGTAAAATGGAATTATATTAACTTTGATGGAGAAGAAAAGCATATTGTTGATTCGGATAAAAGTGATAAAATGCCGAAAAATATTTCACAAGGTTTCATTGCAGGAATTCATATTGCTACACCACAGGAAATTGCGGATAACTTTTTACATATGCAGGAAGAAAATGGACAAGAAGCTATTATGAACGGAGTACCGGCTCTAAACCAGGAGAAAAAAATGGAAGAGGAGAGAAAGCGAATTGCCAAAAAGGCGGATTCGCTTCTTTCTGATGCAAAGGTAAAAGCGCAGGCGCTTGTGGATGAGGCAATGCAACAGGTGGATGAAATAAAAAACCAGGCATATGAGGATGGAAAGCAGGAGGGATATGAAGCCGGTATCCTTGAAAGCAAGGAGACCCTTTTTGGAAAAGAGCAGGAGCTGGAAGAACAAAAAATAGAACTCCAAAACAGACAGTCTGCATTGGAAGAACAATTTTTAGAAAAAGAACAAAAACTAGAACCTTTATTTGCAGAACTCACAGGTTCTCTCATTGAAAAAATCACAGGAATCGTTGTGGAAGATAAAAAAGATATTATTTTGTATTTGATACAAAATGGAATTGAAATGGTAGGAAAAAGCAAAGAGTTTCGAATCCATATTTCTTCTGAGGATATGGAATTTGTTAAATCAAAAAAAGAAATGTTACAGCAAGAACTCCAAGAAGAAGTAATCCTTGAAATAATAGAAGACCTGGCACTTAAAAAAAATCAATGTATCATTGAAACCAATACAAAAATGATAGATAGCAGTCTGGATATACAACTTAGAAATTTATTGGAAAATTTGCGGATTTTATCCATTTCATAAGAGCGCATGGATAGTATAAGGGAGGTGGCAATGGATGGATTCTTTATTAAATATTAAGAATAAATATAATACTTTAGTTGGAAAATCATATTGCCAGAGCCTTGGTAAGGTCGTTAAAGTAGTAGGACTGACCATTGAATCCATAGGTCCCAGTGCAAAATTAAATGATTTATGCCGGATTTTTTCCGGAGAAAGTGGACAGAGTCTTATGGCGGAGGTAATTGGATTCCGTGATGACCGAGTTCTGCTGATGCCCTACAGCAATGTAGAAGGTGTAGGTTTGGGAAGTCGTGTAGAAAATACGGGAGCGCCCCTAAAGGTTATGGTAGGAAATGAATTACTTGGTAAAACACTGGATGGACTTGGAAATCCAATAGACGGTTCCAAACTGAATACCACCACGGCATACTCGGTGGAGGCGGAACCTCCGGATCCTATGTCAAGGGCTCTTATTGATGAAGTACTTCCCCTGGGTGTAAAAGCAGTAGATAGTCTGATTACCTTGGGAAAAGGACAGAGAATTGGAATTTTTGCAGGAAGTGGTGTTGGTAAGAGCACACTCCTTGGTATGTTTGCAAGAAATACCCAAGCGGATATTAATGTAATTGCTCTAATCGGAGAGCGTGGCAGGGAGGTTCGTGAATTTATAGAACGAGATTTAGGTGAAGAGGGTATGAAACGTTCTGTAGTAGTCGTAGCAACTTCAGATAAACCGGCATTAATTCGAAAAAAAGCAGCGAAAACCGCTACGGCTATAGCGGAATATTTTAGAGATCAGGGACAGGATGTTTTATTAATGATGGATTCTCTAACACGTTTTTCTATGGCACAAAGAGAGATCGGACTAGCTTCCGGCGAACCACCGGTTTCAAGAGGATATCCACCAAGTGTTTATGCGGAAATGCCAAAACTTTTAGAACGTGCCGGAAATGCAGACCAGGGCTCCATTACAGGATTATATACCGTTTTAGTAGATGGAGATGATTTTAATGAACCAATTACAGATACCGCAAGAGGAATTTTAGATGGACATATTATGCTTTCAAGAAAGCTTGGACACAAAAATCACTATCCGGCAATTGATATATTACAAAGTATTTCCCGTGTTATGAGTTCGATTGCCAGTCCGGAGCATAAAAAAAATGCCGGAAAATTAAAAAATGTTTTGGCAACCTATGGAGAAGCAGAGGATTTAATTAATATTGGGGCTTACAAAAATGGTTCTAATCCGGAAATTGATTATGCAATAGAAAAAAACCATGGGGTGAATGAGTTTTTAAAGCAGGAAGTGGATGAAAAATTTACCTTTGAAGAAGAAATTGAATTATTATCACAATTATTTGAAGAATAAGGATGGATAAATATGGCAAAATTTTTATACAAAATGGAAAACATTTTATCTATTAAATATAAATTGGAAGAACAGGCGAAAACTTCCTTTGGACAGGCAAGAAGACTTCTGGATAAAGAAGAAGAAAAACTAAAAAAAATGGAAGACCATAGAGATACGTATGAAAAAATATTGAGAGGCGAAATGAATAATCAATTAAACATTAAAGAAATTATTCGTTGTGAAGATGCCATAGAAATTATAAAATATGATATAAAACTTCAACTCATTGCAGTAAATATTGCAAAACAACAACTGGAACTTGCCAGAATTAAGTTAAATGAAGCGATGGTTGACCGAAAAATTCATGAGAAATTAAAGGAAAATGCTTTTGAGACATTTAAAAAAGAATTGGAAAAGGCAGAACAAAAAGAGATCGATGAGCTTGTAAGTTTTACCTATAGCAAAACTCAGCAGACATAGGAAAAGTGAGGAATCCATATGGCGAAAAAGAAAAAAAAAGACGATATAGATAACATAGGAAACCAAGAGGAAAAGAAGACCGGCACAGGAAATAAAATCGTAAGTATTTTGATTGCGCTTGTTATTGTTATTATATGGCTGGCTATTTTTGCATTATTAATAAAAACAGATATTGGTGGTTTTGGAAGTAATGTGCTGGCACCGGTATTGAAAGATGTGCCAATTATAAATCGTATTCTTCCGGGAAATTCAGTATATCAGGATTTGGAAGGTGTAAGGTATAAAAATCTAGATGAAGCAATGATAAAAATAAAGGAATTGGAAGATCAAATTGCTTCTATGAGCAGCACCGGAAGTGCAAATACGGATTACATAACGGATCTGGAAACAGAAAATGCGAGATTGAAAGTTTTTGAACAGGAACAGTTGGATTTTGCAAAAAGAGTGGCTGATTTTGACGAAAAAGTTGTTTTTGGAGATCACGCACCAACCATAGAAGAGTATAAAACATATTATGAACAAATAAATCCTGAAAATGCAGCAACACTTTATCAGCAGGTAGTAGAACAGATGCAGGTTGATAAAAAAATTATAGATCAGGGAACACGTTTTGTTAACATGGATCCGGCAACCGCAGCACAAGTATTAGAAGTTATGACCGGAGATTTGGATCTGGTCTGTAAAATACTTGAGACCATGAAACCAGATAAAAGTGCAGCAATTATGCAGGAAATGACACCGGAGTATGCAGCTAAGATTACAAAAAAATCTACAGTTTTACAACCGTAATCTTAGATATGTATAAATATTTTTAGAGGAAAGGAGGAAGGAAATGACCACACAAAGAGTCATAGCACAGAATGTCAATCTTTTTGAAAAAACTGAAAATCAGAAGAATACTGCAAGATCATCGGAAAAAGTAACGTCATCTTTTGGACAGATAATGAATAAAAATATGAAAGATTCAGAGGATAAACCCATTAAATCGAAGAATGAAACTTCAGATGCAAAGGATAAAACCCAAGAAGTAGAAAAAAATAAAGAACCAGAATCAAAACCAACCGAAAAAATAGATCATGAAATTCAAAAACCATTAAAAGATGAAACGTTATCGAAGGATAAAGCAGAAGAAATTTCAGAAGAAGTAGAAAAGATAGCACCGGAAACTTTAAATGAAGTGATGAAACAATTACAACTTTCCATTATGAATACAGTGAAGGAAGTACTTCAGGTTCCGGAAGAAATCATTGAAAAAGCACTTCAGGAATTGGATTTAACACCAATGGATTTGATGGATCCCTCTAATATGGCAAGTCTTATCTTAAAGATAAATGACTGCAATGAACCAACACAACTTTTAATGGATGAAACCATGAGCAGCCAGCTATCTAAACTAACAAAAGCACTAGGAGAATTAAATCTGCCAAAGGAACTTGGTATTACCAAAGAAGAAATAATGGAATTATCCCACAAAACAACACAAAATCCAATGAATGAGGAAGCAGAAAAAGTAGTGGAAATATTGGCAGGTGAAAAAGGAAAGAAAGAATTTGCTTTGGAACCCGGGAAGGAAGAAGCTACGAAAAAAACCACCACGGAGAAGGAAATCACCATTACGGTTGAAAAACAAGAAACCCAGGACCTTGTTGTAAAGAAGGATGGGAAAGATACCCCGTTGTCACAAAACTCACAAAAAGAATCCAATCCAGGAGAACGACAACAGGCAAACCCACCAATAGAAACTTTTGTGGAAAATTTGGCGGCAAAAGGGCAAGATTCGAATCTTTCCATAGAATCGGTGCAGGAACGGGTAAAGGTAATGCGCAATATTGTTGAGCAAGTGGTAGAACAAATTAAAGTTAGCATAAAACCGGATACAACATCCATGGAAATACAATTAAATCCGGAGAATCTTGGAAAGATTAATCTTTCAGTTGCATCGAAGGACGGGCATTTAACGGCAACCATTACAACGCAAAATGAAATTGCTAAGGAAGCCTTAGAAAGCCAGATGCATATATTAAAAGAGAACCTTAATAATCAAGGTTTGAAGGTAGAAGCTGTGGAAGTAAATGTATCTAATTTTGCATTTAATTCAAACCGTGACAATAACCCTATGTCAAAAGAACAGGGAAAATCAAAAAATCAGAACCGTAGAAAAATAGATTTGGAAAACTTTGATGAAGGTGCTTTGGATGTAACGGAAGAGGAAGTTTTGGCAGCAAAAGTTTTAAAACAAAATGGTGGTAATGTAGACTATAGCGCATAGAAAGGAGAAAATGATGGCAGATGATTTAGGTTTAGCCGTACCGATTAAAGATGGAAAAATAGAACAGACTAAGACTGAAAAAAAGAAAAATGGAAGCGAAATGGGTAAAGACGAATTCCTGCAGTTATTGGTTGCACAAATGAAATACCAGGATCCGTTAGAACCTACGGATAATACACAGTATGTTTCGCAACTGGCAACCTTCTCCTCATTAGAGCAGATGCAGAATTTAAACCAAACAACGGTGAATTCACAGGCTTTTGGGTTAGTTGGACAAGAAGTTATAATGAAGACAGTGAATGCTACCGGAAATGAAACCTATCTTCAGGGCGTTGTTGATTATGTAACAATTTCTGGAAATAAGGCCTATTTATCAATTGAAGATAAGCTTTATGCGGCAAATGATTTGTATAGTGTTGTAGGACAACATTTTATTGCTTCTAAGAAAGTACCAACGGTAACAGAAACAAAACTTGAATTTAATCATGATAAGCCAGGTGATGTAGAAATCAAGATATCATTAGGTGAAGATGAATATGAAGCTTCTATGGTAGCGGCTTTTATTAATGGACAAACAATTCCGGCAGAGCATTTAAAGTATGCAGATGGTAAGGTTACCATTAGTGCAGAAGCCTTTAAAAAATTGGATGCAGGAAAATACAAAATTGGATTTATGTTCAACGATGTACTTACAACAACCTATACGGACAAGGTTACTCTTAAAGTAACGGGTGATAAGCCACCGGTAACAGAAAAGCCAGAAGAAAAGCCAGAAGAAAAACCGGAAGAGAAGCCAAAGCCGGAAGAAAAACCAAAATAGTTAGTAGAAAATGATAAAAAAAGGCAAGAAAATAGCGTAGAGAAAATCAGCGCACCTTACATATAAGGGGTGAATACTATGAATATTCAAAATGGTTTTACCTCCATTGAACAAATGGTGGGACAAATAGGAACCATACAGCCTCCAATTCAAAACCCAAAAGGAAACACAATCAAACCTGCAGATACCCTGTCGTTTCAGAATATTTTAAAAAAGACAAAAGAAGCTGCAGAAGAAGAAACCGGAAATCTTCGATTTTCCAAACATGCCAACCAAAGGTTAGAAAGTCGTAACATTGACTTATCACAAAACCAATTAAAAAGATTGGAAACCGGAACACAGAAGGCAAGGGAAAAAGGAATTCAGGAATCTTTGGTTATGATAGATAATTTGGCGTTTATTGTAAATGTAAAAAACAACATGGTAGTTACAGCCGTAAACAATACGGAAGATGGTATATTTACAAATATAGATGGAGCTGTTATCAGCTAAAAAAAGCAAGTGCGCCGGACCTTATGGAAGCGCCGGCCTTTGAATGACAGAGAAGGCTACAACTTGTGACATGACAATTAAGGAGGTCATTTATTATGATGAGATCATTATATTCCGGTGTATCCGGATTAAAGGTTCACCAAACAAAAATGGACGTTATTGGTAATAATATCGCTAACGTTAATACAGTAGGATTTAAGGGAAGCTCCGTTACTTTTTCTGATGTATTTTATCAAACCAGCCAAAGTGCATCCGGTGCAAACGCAGAAACCGGTACGGCAGGAAAAAATGCAATTCAAATCGGTCTAGGTTCCAATCTTTCCGCCGTGTCTATGAATATATCCGTGGCGGGTGGCTCGCAAAGAACCGACAACCCCTTTGACTGTATGATAAGTGGAGACGGATTCTTTATTGTAAATACGGGAGCTTCAAATTACTTTACGAAAAATGGAGCCTTTACCGTAGATGGCGGGGGCACTTTGTGTACTTATGATGGTGCAAACGTAATGGGCTGGCAGGTAGACACCGAAGGAAATATAATTAAAGCGCGTGTTTCACCACTTAAGATTATGTCTCCGGAAAACCAGTATTCGGAGCCAAAGGCAACGACAGACGCTTTTATTGCCGGTAATATTGATAAAAATGATCCACAGCTAAGTTCTGATGTGGGATTTCCAGCGCAAGTTAGTTTTTATGATAATGTTGGAAGCAGCTATACGGCAAAACTGAACGTTAAAAAAACAGATTTGGAAGGAAAATACACCGTTTCCGTAGGAGATATTGTAGACACCAACGATAAATCTATTTTTACCAAATACGATCCAAAAACAAAAACGTATGTGGCTACCAATATTACTAAATTCAAATTTGCAGGTACAGACTATGCAGCAACGGTTAATCCGGCTACGGGGGAAGTAACACTGGCACATGCAGCTGCAGATGATACTATTTTGGATTTCAATCCTTCCAATGGTGCTTATTCCGGTATTTATAAAAAGGGAGCGACCGGAGATGCTTTAAAGGCAAAAGAAATAACCTTTGATCTATCAGCAACCGGAACGGATTATACATTAGCAGAGGGAAATCCATTTTCTGCCAGTGGAGTTAAAATAGATTTCTCTACCATAACCCAGTATGCCAGCAGCAAAACATCAAAGCTTGAAATGACAAAGGGTAAGCTTTCGGATCGAACCGGTGCAGGTCTTCCGGTTGGTAATATGACAGGAGTCAGTATTGATCAGTCCGGAAAGATATATGGTACTTATGATAATGGTACCAACAAACTATTGGGACAGATTGCAGTTGCATCTTTTTCTAATCCAGCAGGTTTAGAGGCCGTGGGAGGAAGCTTGTTTGCACAAACTAAGAACTCCGGAGACTTTGATGGAATAGGACAGGATCCGACTTCCGGCGGAGGAGCTCTTGATACCGGTGTTTTGGAAATGTCCAATGTTGATTTATCTACAGAATTTACAAACATGATTACCACACAAAGAGGATTTCAGGCAAACTCAAGAATTATTACCACCTCAGATACACTACTCGAAGAGCTGATAAATTTGAAACGATAGTTTGAGTTAGGATGTCCCAAGGCCGTAAATGTGGTTTTGGGGCATCTTTATGCTACTACTTTAATTAAAATATTACAAAAAAATGGTAATTTTTACAGTCAGTTCTTGTAAATGAAAGTGAAATTGTTTATAATAATAGAAAGTTAGTCAGAAGGGAGATTCACTCATGATTGAAGTAACAAAGACAAATGGAACAAAAGTTACCTTAAATGCAGAATTGATTGAGGTAGTGGAGGAAACTCCGGATACGGTAATTACGCTGACTTCTGGAAAAAAATTTCTTGTAAAAGAAAGTAGACAAGACATAAAAAGTTTAGTAGTATTATATAAGAAAGAGATATTTTCTGTATAAAAATGACAGTAGGTGGTGGAAAAATTGGATATAGCTACAATAATAGGACTTGTTCTTTGCTTGGGTCTGATGATTTTTGGTATGGTATTTGGTAAATCGTTTTCTGCAGTTTTAAGCTTTTTAGATCCGCCATCTATGGCTATTACTTTTGGTGGAACGTTAGGATGTATGTTGATAGTAGCAAAGGATATAGGAACCTTCGTTAAATCCATTTCCTCCTTTAAATTAATACTAAAAACGACAAAAAACAACGAAGTTGAGACCATAAGAAACATTATAGATTTGTCGAATGTGGCTCGAAAAGAGGGACTTTTGGCGTTGGAAGAAGCAGCAAATGGAATTGATGATGAGTTCTTGAAAAAAGGGGTTTTACTGATTGTAGATGGTACGGATCCGGAGCTGGTCCGAAGCATTTTAGAGACAGAGCTTTCTTGCGTTGAGTCTAGACATGGTGATATTATTGACTTCTGGAAAGGAGTAGCTGCCATGGGTCCTGCCTGGGGTATGATTGGTACCTTGATTGGACTTATCAATATGTTAAAAGAATTAAGTGATATGGCTTCTGTAGGCCCCAACATGGCAGTTGCATTGGTAACCACATTTTATGGTTCTCTGCTTGCAAACTGGATAGCCAATCCTTGTGCAGATAAACTAAAAATGAAGAATGCAGAAGAAATTATGATGAAAGAGGTTATGGTAGAAGGCCTTTTATCCATTCAGGCAGGTGAAAATCCCCGTGTTATTGAAGAAAAATTAAAATCTTTTCTTGCTCCTTCTAACCGAGGTGGTATTAGTGATGCTGAAGGTGGTGAAGCTTAGTGGCAAGAAAAAAGAGAGAAGAAGGCGGCGGCGGTGGCGCACCGGAATGGATGGCAACATTCTCAGACTTAATGAACCTGCTGCTTTGTTTCTTCGTTTTACTTTTCGCTTTTTCCAGTGTAGATGCAGAAAAATTTGCGGAAATTTCAGCTTCCTTTAATAGCAGTTTTGGTATTTTTTCCGGTGGAGCACAAGCAATTGGAGAGGGCAAGATGATTGGTCAGGGAGTCAGCCAGATGAACTACCTCAGTGAATATTATAATGAAATGGGCATGGAGGCAGGAGATGCAACCGAAGCGGGAGAGACACAAAGCGGAGATAAAGATAATTCTTCGGAATATAAAAGCGATGAAAAAGCAATAGAAGATTATAAACAACAGCAAAAACAGGAACAAAAAGAGATTACAGAGAATATGTATGAAGAGGTAATGGAAGCCACCCAGAAAAAACAAATTCAAGATGATGTATCCGTAACCATGGATGAAAATTATCAGTTTGTTCAGATTTCATTAAGTGGAGCGATTCTTTTTGATTCCGGAAAAGAAAAATTAAAAACAGGAGCGTTACCCATCCTGGATAAATTAGGAACCATATTAAAAATCTACGATCGCTATGATATTAAAATTGAAGGACATACGGATAATGTACCAATAAGCAACAGTCGATTTGAAAGCAATATGTGGCTCTCTACGGCGCGGGCAACTCGGGTTTTTGAATACCTGACCCAGAAAACGGGACTAAATCCAAAAACATTAGAGGCATCGGGACGAGGCGAATTTGAGCCAATAGCAACGAATAATACAGCAGAAGGTCGTGCGAAAAATCGACGTGTGGCAATTAAAATTTATAGCAATATAAAATAATAGATTGGGAGTATTAATATGAAAAAAAATATTTTGACGGTTATAATTATGGCATTGTGTTTAGCTAATCTTGTAATGACGGCACTATTAATCTTTACCATATTACCAACGACAAAGAAAACAGATGCTCTGATTACACAGGTTGCATCGGTTATTGAATTGGAACTTACCGGATATAATGACAACAGTTATAAAGCAACGGATGTAGAATCCTATAAAATAGTGGAGGCGTTGACTAAGAATTTAAAGCCGGGAGAAGATGGCAAAACGCATTTTGCAGTTTCTGAATATGTAAGTCTTTCAGTAAACAAGAATTCAGAGGATTATAAGACATATAATGAAAATCTTTTAGCCAATGCGTACGACTCTAAGATTATGGACATTGTAGGAAGTGTTATTTCTCAATATACATATGAAGATATTTTAGTGAATGAGGAAGAAGTAAGAAGTACCATTCTATCCGAAATTAAGAAATATTTTGGAACATCGGATTATATTGTGGATGTAACCTTAGGTAACCTGGTATACCAATAATTTCCTAAAAAAATATACCAATGGTTGTCGTAAATAGTAACAAAATTCAATATATAGTAATTTATGACTTTATCTTGTTGAAAAAGTGTGTTATGATAAATGAAAGTGACTGTGAGGTGAAATGGAATGGGCGATGTCCTATCGCAAAACGAGATAGATAATTTACTTGCAGCTCTTAGCAGCGGAGAAATAGACGCTGAGGAGATGAAAGAGACCGGTGAAAAGCAAGTTAAAAATTATGATTTTGCCCGACCTTCTAAGTTTTCAAAAGAGCATCTCCGAACGCTGGAAATCATATTTGAGCATTATGGAAGACTTTTATCAACAAATCTTCCGGCCTATTTAAGAAAAAATGTGCAAGTAGAAGTGATGAATTCTGAGGCCATTACATATTCTGAATTTTCAAATGCATTATCGAATCCAGTATTGCTTGGAATTATCAACTTTCAACCATTAGAAGGTAATATTATTATGGAGATTGCAGATAATCTGGGTTATGCAATCGTTGACCGTATGCTTGGCGGGGGTGGAGAGCCACTAGAAAAGAGCAGAGATTTCACCGAAATCGAGCTTATGATTCTCCAACGTGTATTAAATACCTGTACAAACTTGTTGGTGGAACCTTGGCAAAGTGTAGTGACAATTGCTCCACGATTAGAAAGAATTGAGACAAACTCTCAATTTGCACAAATCATATCACCCAGTGAAATGACTTCTATTGTTACCATGAATATTAAGATTGGCACGGTAGAAGGATTGATGAATATTTGTATTCCTTATGCTTGCGTAGAACCGGTAATCGAAAAGCTGAATACAAAGTATTGGTATTCCACAATGCAGAAGAAAGATGATGGAATTTATAAGGATGCCATTGAGAGTGCCATTGAAAAAGTGAAAATACCGGTTAAGGCAGTGCTTGGAAAAAGTGCAATTTCTGTAAATGATTTTGCTAATATGCAGGTAGGTGATATTATTCGTTTAAATACAAAGGTAGATGAAGAATTAAATGTATTTGTGGGCAATCTGAAAAAGTTTACAGCGCTGCCCGGTGCTTCGTCTGATACCTACGCAATAAGAGTAACATCAGTAATTAGAGAGGAGTAGAAATTATGGATGGAATGCTATCTCAAGAGGAGATTAATGCACTCTTAAGTGGTATGGGAGATGAACCTTCCGATAATAATGACATGGAAGAAGTGCTTAGCCCTGCTGAGAAAGATGCAGTTGGAGAAATCTCCAATATTTGTATGGGAACAGCAGCAACGACCTTATCTACTCTTTTGAATAATAAGGTTATAATAACAACACCAAAGGTAACCAATACGACACTGGATGAATTATCATCAAAGTATGACAGACCTTGTGTTTTTGTTCAAATCTCTTATAAAGAAGGTTTGGAAGGCAACAATGTTTTGATTTTAAAAGAGTCGGATGTTAAAATTATCACCGATTTAATGATGGGTGGAGATGGAACTAATTTAGCGGATGAGCTTACGGATTTACATTTGAGTGCAATTAGTGAAGCAATGAATCAAATGATGGGTTCTGCATCTACTTCTCTTTCCCCTATGTTAGAAAAAAAAGTGGATATTAGTCCACCAGTAGCAAGTTTAATTGATTTTAG
>JAVXEO010000029.1:7946-25966 GCA_036658435.1 Acetivibrio sp. | reverse complement strand
TATTTCTGAAAATGGATTTAAAGAAATCCAAGATGATATGAACTACATAGAAGCTGAATTTAATGAATTAAGAGAACTATATGGTAATCATAAATCTACAGATGACGAGCTCAATTCCATAAGAGAAGATTTATCAAGACACAAAATTCGAATTTCAAGTAGATGTACAAAAGTTAAACTCAGGTTATTCAATATTTAGGTATCAAAAAGGTATCACGCCACATAAATAGAGCCAAGAAACGCCGTATTTTCAACGTTTCCCGGCTCTTTTGTTTCATTCGAACTCGATCGTAGCTGGTGGCTTTCCGGTGCAATCATACATTACCCGATTCACGCCCTTCACTTCATTCACAATTCTGCTTGTAACCTTCCCCAGCACATCCCAGGGTAGTTCGGCACTTTCTGCTGTCATAAAATCACTGGTTGTCACGGCACGCAGTACAATTGCATAATCATAAGTTCTCTCATCACCCATAACACCAACGGAACGCATGTTAGTAAGGGCTGCAAAATACTGTCCTAAATCTTTATCCACACCGGCTTTTTTTATTTCTTCACGGTAAATATAGTCTGCATCCTGAACAATGGAAACTTTTTCTGGCGTTATATCCCCAATAATACGGATCCCAAGCCCCGGACCCGGAAACGGCTGTCTAAAAACTAGGTAATCAGGAATGCCCAATTCAAGGCCCGCTTTGCGAACCTCATCCTTAAACAAAAGTCTTAGAGGCTCGATAATTTCTTTAAAATCCACATAATCCGGCAGTCCTCCTACATTATGGTGTGACTTAATTACCGCAGATTTTCCAAGACCACTCTCAATTACATCCGGATAAATCGTTCCCTGTACCAAAAAATCTACTTTACCAATTTTTTTTGCTTCCTCTTCAAATACACGAATAAATTCTTCCCCAATTATTTTTCTCTTTTCTTCCGGTTCTTCTATTCCTGCAAGCTTATCATAAAAACGCTGTTGCACATTCACCCGAATAAAATTCAAATCATAAGGACCTTCCGAACCAAAGATAGCTTCTACTTCATCTCCTTCATTCTTGCGAAGTAAACCATGATCTACAAATACACAAGTAAGCTGTTTACCTATGGCCTTCGATAAGAGAACCGCAGCTACAGAGGAATCTACTCCTCCGGAAAGTGCACATAATACTTTTCCCCCTCCTACTTTCTCTCGAACCTCTTCTATACTTTTTTGAACAAAAGAATCCATCTTCCAGTCACCACTGCATTTACATATATGAGACACAAAATTAGAAAGCATCTTCATCCCTTCCTGGGTATGCATAACTTCCGGATGAAACTGTACTGCATACAGACTCTTTTCTGTATTTTCCATCGCTGCCACAGGGCAGACCGGTGTATGAGCCGTAATTGTAAAGTTCTCCGGTACCGTCTCTATATAATCTGTATGGCTCATCCAACAAATCGTTTTCTCTGATACCCCAGCAAATAACTTAGAAGAAGAATCAACCAGTACCTCTGTCTTTCCATACTCACTAACAGGCGCCGTAGCTACCCTTCCACCAAGCAGGTAGGACATTAACTGAGAACCATAGCAAATGCCCAAAATAGGAATCCCCAGTTCAAATATTTCCTTTTCACAACGTGGAGAATCCTCCGCATACACACTATTGGGGCCTCCTGTAAAAATAATCCCCTTTGGATTCATTTCTTTTATTGTCTCCAGGCTAATGTTATAGGGATGTACTTCACAATATACGTTGCACTCCCTAACTCTCCTTGCAATTAATTGATTATATTGGCCGCCAAAATCAAGAACTATCACTAACTCTTTTCTCACGCTCATACCTCCGTTTTATTCTTATGTATGTATATACATTGTTTCTTGTATCTATCCATAAATCTATATTATCTGTAAATCTTATTTTTGTCAAAGAAGTTTTTTTCATTGTAATAAAAACACGAACGTTCCATCATCCTGTTCTTACTATGGTGCGCGTATATTTTCTCTATAAATCTATAAAAATATTAATGCAGTTCATCTAAATTCTTCTCATAAGAAGGAATGAATTCTTCAAAAAAGATACGAACTTCCTCTAGTTCCATCTTATCAATGGTCTTTTTTAAAGATTTACGAGCACTTTCGAACTCTTTATTTCCAGCTTTTTTTTCTTCCAGACACTTAATATAAGCCGAAATCTTATCGGCAGCCTTTTCCAGCTTCCAAAGATACTGATCCTTCTCTTCCTTAAAAAATAATCCATCATAATACGGGCGCATATCTTCCGGAAGCATGGATAATAATTTCTCCGCTGCTACAATTTCCACTTCCTTAAAAGCAATCTTAATCTCATCGTTATAATACTTAATCGGGGTGGGCATATCTCCGGTAATAATCTCCGTACAGTCATGATACAATCCAATTAAGGCAGCCTTTTCCACATTCAGGCTATTACCAAGTCGCACATTGCTTATCACTGCCAGTGCATGAGAAATCATAGAAACTTCCATGGAATGTTCACTTATATTTTCCTTCTCTGAGTTCCGCATCAATGACCAGCGCTCAATATATTTCATCCGTGACATCATTGCAAAAAAATGGTTGCTCATCTCTGTTTTCCTCTTATCTTTCTCCTCTATATTCCTACGGATCCGTTTTATTTGTAAAACGGTGCATCCTTTGATTTCCTTTATTCCTTTGGCTCTTTCTCTAGCATCCGTTTAATATACTGACCCGTATAAGACTGCTCCATATTTGCCACCTCTTCCGGTGTCCCTTGGGCAATTACCATACCACCCTTATCTCCACCTTCCGGTCCCATATCGATAATATAATCTGCGGTCTTAATTACATCCAGATTATGTTCAATAACAACAACCGAATTGCCCCCATCTGCCAAACGATGCAAAATCTCAATCAGCTTATGAACATCTGCAAAATGAAGTCCCGTTGTAGGTTCATCCAATATATAAATGGTTTTCCCGGTGCTGCGCTTACTTAATTCCGTTGCTAGTTTAATTCTCTGTGCTTCGCCTCCAGATAGTGTTGTAGATGGTTGACCCAAACGAATATAGGACAATCCCACATCATTTAATGTTTCAATCTTCCTACTGATAGAAGGCATATTTGCAAAAAATTTCAGGGCTTCTTCCACTGTCATGTCCAATATATCGTAAATACTCTTTCCCTTGTATTTAACTTCCAGTGTCTCTCGGTTATAGCGCTTTCCACCACAAACCTCACAAGGAACATAAATATCCGGTAAAAAATTCATCTCAATCTTAATAATTCCATCACCGGAGCAAGCTTCACAGCGACCTCCTTTTACATTAAAGCTGAAACGCCCCTTCTTATATCCCATTGCCTTGGCATCCGGTGTTGTTGCAAACAGGTCACGAATCATATCAAACACACCGGTATACGTTGCCGGATTCGATCGTGGTGTTCTTCCAATGGGAGACTGGTCAATATTGATTACCTTATCCAGCTGCTCCATTCCTTCTATTCCATCATGGCGTCCCGGAATGACTCTGGCGCGATTTAAGGATTTTGAAAGACTCTTATTCAGAATTTCATTAATCAAAGAACTCTTCCCCGATCCAGATACACCGGTAATACAAGTCATAATTCCTAAAGGTATCTCAACGTCAATATTTTTAAGATTATTTTCCCTTGCTCCACGAATCAAAATGGATCCCGTTGGTTTCTTTCTTTCTTTTGGTATGGGAATCTTAATTCTTCCACTGAGATAAGCCCCCGTAATCGAGCGCTTATTCTTCATAATCTGCTTTGCCGTTCCTTCTGCAATTACTTCTCCACCATGTTCTCCGGCACCCGGTCCAATATCCACAATATAATCTGCTGCCATCATGGTATCCTCATCATGTTCTACAACAATCAGCGTATTGCCCAAATCCCGAAGATTATATAACGTTTTCAAAAGCTTGTCATTATCCCTCTGATGCAGTCCAATACTTGGCTCATCCAAAATATAGACAACACCAACCAAACCGGAACCAATCTGGGTTGCCAGACGGATTCTCTGGGCTTCTCCACCTGATAAAGAGCCCGCTGCTCTGGAAAGGGACAAATAGTCAAGTCCCACATCCATAAGAAAACCAATGCGGGATGAAATCTCTTTTAATACAAGTTCTCCAATTTTATGCTGCCGAGGCGTTAGGTCTAACTCCTTCATAAAAGCAGACAAGTCACCAATGGATAAGGTGGTAATTTCAGAAATACTCTTATCTCCCACCGTTACCGCCAATGCTTCCGGTTTTAAACGCTTTCCTCCACATTCTTTACAAGGCGTTACCCGCATAAAAGTTTCGTATTCTTGTTTGGTAACGTCGGAATTAGTTTCTCGGTACCGCCGTTCCACATTACGTATCAGTCCTTCAAATTCAACATCATAGACCCCTTCTCCACGCATTCCTTTATAATGTACCTTCACACTATGATCAAATCCGTGCATCAGCATATCCCGAATCTTCTCCGGCAGCTTTTCATAAGGCTCCTCCAAACTAAAACCATATTCCTGAGATAAAGCTTCCAGTGTACACCGTGTATAACTAGACGCATCCGTTGCCGACTGCCATCCCAACACGGCTATTGCACCTTCCGAGAGACTCCTTCTTTTATCCGGAATAATCAAGTCTTCATCAAATTCCATCTTTACTCCTATGCCATGACAAACCGGACAGGCCCCAAAGGGATTATTAAAAGAAAAATTACGTGGTTCAATTTCGTCAATACTAATGCCACAATCCGGACAGGAAAAGCTCTGGCTGAAGTTCATGGGTTTTCCATCTATCACATCACAAATCAAAAGTCCCTCTGACAGTTTCATAACGCTTTCAATGGAATCCGTCAGACGTTTTTCAATGCCTTCTTTTATTACCAGTCGATCCACTATAACTTCAATCGTATGTTTTTTATTCTTATCCAGCTTAATTTCTTCCGATAATTCATACAGATTATTGTCTACACGCACACGCACATAACCACTCTTTTTTGCATTTAAAAAAATCTTGGTATGCTCCCCTTTGCGTCCTCTGACCACCGGTGCCAAAAGTTGTATCTTGGTGCGTTCTGGAAGATGCATAATCTCATCTACCATCTGATCTATGGTTTGTTTTTCAATGACTTTTCCACACTTTGGACAATGGGGAATCCCAATGCGGGCATAGAGAAGCCGGAAATAGTCATAAATCTCCGTTACTGTTCCTACGGTAGATCGTGGGTTACGATTGGTTGATTTCTGATCAATGGAAATTGCAGGTGAAAGGCCCTCTATACTCTCTACGTTAGGTTTCTCCATCTGTCCCAAAAACTGTCTTGCATAGGAAGACAAGGATTCCATATAGCGCCTTTGTCCCTCTGCATAAATTGTATCAAATGCCAGAGAGGACTTGCCGGAGCCACTGAGTCCCGTTAATACAACAAACTCATCTCTTGGGATTTTCAATGAGATATTCTTTAAATTGTGTTCTTTTGCCCCTCTAATTTTAATGTAATTTTTTTTATCTGCCATTTATTTTCTTTCCTCCAAGCAAAATTAACTTCCTTCTTACTATGACCGCCATCCTTACTCGCTGCGTTCCCTAAAAATTCTGATTGAGTTCTTTCTTAATTTCAATCAGTTTGTCTCGAAGCTGTGCTGCCATTTCAAAATTAAGTTCTGCCGCAGCGGCATGCATCTTCTTCTGCAAAAGTTTCACCAATTTTTCCAATTCTTCCTTATTCATTGATTCCAAATCTTTATCCAGCTTATAGCCTATGGAATCTGCTTTTTTGGAAATACGAATTAAATCACGAACCGCTTTTTTTATGGTAGTTGGCGTAATTCCATGTTCCTCATTGTATGCATTCTGAATTTCCCGTCTTCGTTCGGTCTCCGTAATTGCTTTATTCATAGAATCTGTAATCTTATCCCCATACATAATAACACGGCCATCTGCATTTCTTGCTGCTCTTCCCACCGTCTGAATCAAAGAAGTTTCTGAACGCAAGAAGCCTTCCTTATCTGCATCTAAAATTGCAACCAATGTAATTTCCGGTATATCCAGTCCTTCACGCAGAAGATTAATTCCGATCAGTACATCAAACACATCCATACGCATATCCCGGATGATCTCCGAGCGTTCCAAGGTATCAATATCTGAATGGAGATATTTCACGCGAATCCCCACTTGACGCAGATAATCTGTTAAATCCTCTGCCATACGCTTTGTCAATGTTGTAACCAATATTTTATTGTGTTGTTCAATCTCTTTATTAATCTCACTTAAAAGATCATCAATTTGTCCTTCTACCGGACGCACGAATATTTTAGGATCCAAAAGTCCCGTCGGTCTGATAATCTGCTCTGTACGCAGCAGTTCATGAGTCTTTTCATAGTCGGAAGGAGTTGCCGAAACAAACATCATCTGGTTAATCTTATCTTCAAACTCCGGAAAGGCAAGGGGTCGGTTATCCTTTGCCGAGGGTAAGCGAAATCCAAAGTTTACCAGAGTTCCTTTTCTTGACTGGTCTCCTGCATACATCCCCCGCACTTGGGGAATCGTAATATGGGACTCATCCACTATAATCAAATAGTCCTCCGGAAAGAAATCCATCAAGGTAAACGGCGGTTCTCCCGGCTGTAATCCATTCAAATGTCTGGAATAATTTTCAATTCCCGAGCAAAATCCTGTCTCTCGAAGCATCTCAACGTCAAAATTCGTCCGTTCTGCAATCCTTTGCGCCTCTAAAAGCTTGTCCTCACTTTTAAAATACTGAATCTGCTCTGCCAGTTCCCCTTCTATATTCTGGATTGCCGGCTCCATCTGCTTTGCATCAATGACATAGTGGGATGCCGGATAAATATAGGCATGTTCCAATAAACAACGTACTTCTCCCGTTAATACGTCAATTTCTGTAATACGATCTATCTCATCTCCAAACATCTCCACCCGAACCGCGATGTCGGTAGCCGCTGCCGGATAAATTTCAATCACATCCCCACGCACACGAAACGTTCCACGCTTAAAATCCATATCATTCCTGGCATACTGAATCTCAATTAATTTTCTAAGAATTTCATCCCGGTCCCGTATCATACCGGGGCGTAAGGAAAGTGTCATATTCTTATAAAAATCAGGGCTTCCTATTCCATAAATGCAGGATACACTGGCTACCACAATCACATCTCTTCGCTCCGTTAAAGATGCCGTTGCGGAATGCCGCAATTTATCAATCTCCTCATTAATAGAGGAATCCTTGGCAATATAGGTATCAGAAGAAGGTACATAGGCTTCTGGCTGGTAATAATCATAATAAGAGACAAAGTATTCCACGGCATTTTCCGGAAAAAACTCCTTAAATTCACTATATAGCTGCGCTGCCAATGTCTTGTTATGTGCAATTATAAGAGTTGGCTTATTCAATCGCTCAATTACATTTGCCATGGTGAATGTCTTACCCGATCCGGTAACTCCCAGCAATGTTTCAAACTGGTTTCCTTCTTCAAAGCCTTTTACTAAATCCTCAATTGCCTGTGGTTGATCTCCGGTGGGGGCATATTCCGATACCAATTTAAAATTATCCATATTTAATAACCTTACTCCTTTCACCGTCTGTGTGTTTTGTACCTATTTCAAACAAAGCATGACTTTTTTCGATTACTCTTTGAGAATAGTTTACCACATTCCCTTATCTATTTCAAACATTTGTTCTGATTTTTTATGTAATAGAAACACTTTCCTATTACATAAAAAAACCCTTTGTATATTCATTCCACATATACAAAGGGTTTATTCTAATTTTTAATGATTCATTTTTGCATTTTTATTACTTCTTGGATTGCCGCCTGTAATTGCGTATCTTCTTTTTTATCAAGTATCACTTTTTTCTTTAAATCCGGATTCAACTCTATTTTCACATCTGGCGTTAAACCTTTTCCATGAATATTTCTTCCCTTTGGAGTAAAATATTCGGAAGTTGTAAGTTTAATGGCGGTGCCATCCTTCAAGTCAAATATCGTCTGCACAATTCCTTTTCCAAAGCTAGTTGTTCCAACTAGTTTTCCTGTTCCATAATCCTGAATTGCCCCTGCAAAAACTTCAGATGCACTGGCACTGCTTTCATTAATCAATACCGCCAATGGTTTTTCAAACTTTTCTGCATCCGTAGAAGAAAAAGTTTCGCCCTCACCACTCTTCTCTTTTGTTGTAAGGAGAGTCCCCTTGGGGAGCATACGATCCAGCATATCTACGGTTGCTGTCAGGCGCCCTCCCCCATTGTTGCGCAGATCAATAATGAGTCCCGTTTCATCTTGCTTTTCCAGTTCTTTCATTGCCTCTCTAAACTGCTGCGCCGTTATTTCATCAAATTCACTTATCTTAATATAGCCAATCTTGTTTTCCAGCATTTCATAAGAAACCGTAGAAGTCTCAATCTCTTTACGTTCTACACGAAATTCCAGTTCTTCTCTGCCTCGAAGAATGGTAAGAGCTACCTTGGTTCCTTCTTTTCCCTTTATCTTTGCCACCACTTCCGAGATATCTTTACCCGTCACTTTTTCATCTTCGACCTTATAAATAATATCTCCCGGTAAAATGCCTGCTTTTGCGGAAGGTCCTCCTGTAAAAGGCTCTATAATCATAAGCATTCCGGTATTTGCATCCTGGCTTACCCGTACCCCAATTCCACAATAAACACCACTTGTTGATTCCTGTATTTGCTTAAATTCATCTTTTGTATAATAAATAGAATAGGGATCCGCCAGCCCCCATACAATTCCTTTATATATTCCTTCCTCTAATTTGTTTCCATCTACCTTATTCAAATAATAGGTGTCAATATACTTTTGCAGCATGGCAACTTTTGTCAGTACATTCACTGGTGATATTCTGGTGTCTTCCTTTGAATGAACTTCCATTTCCTGTTTTTGGTATACCGAATTCTGTCCTCTGTTTTTCAGGATAAATTGCTGTCCCCCTATACCAATGGTAATACACAAAATTGTGCACAATACTCCGGTTAAAAATCCGGACCAATATGTTTTTTTCATACAATTACCCCTTTACTTTACTGACTAACATAATTTAATGGATTCACATAGCTTCCATTTATCGATATTCCAAAGTGAAGATGCGATCCGGTAGAAATTCCGGTAGACCCCACTTGAGCAATGTTATCTCCTTTTTTTACTTCATCATTTACACTGACATTTAGCGAAGAGCAATGCATATAAACTGTGTATGTACTGTTTCCATGATATATCATAATGTAATTTCCTGCTGAGGAAGAATACGTTGCGGTTACAATCCTTCCACTTGCTGCTGCTACAATCTGTGTTCCGGAAGGTGCTGAAATATCAATTCCCTTATGATAAGTGCTTGCACCCGCTGTGGGCTGCTCTCGATTTCCAAAATTAGAAGAGATTCTTCCTGAAATGTTTAGGGGCCATCTAAAATCTGTGGTTTGCTGGCTGTAATCAGGTTCCTCCACCTCCATACTATTATCCGCCCCGGAGTTATTGTTCTGTGCAGCTTCCTGTCTCTTTCGTTCTTCTTCTTTTTTTCGTTCCTCTTCTTTTCTTCGTTCTTCTTCCTCAATTCGCTTTCTTTCCTGCTCCAGAAGGTCTTCTATTAATTGTTCCTGCTTTTCAATTTCTTTTGCGTATTCCTTTGCTTCGTCGGAAGTCTGGTTAATGTCTTTATTATATTCCACAAGTTCCTGGTCTTTTTCCTTTGTTAAATCAACAACAACCGCCTGTTCATATTCCAGCTCTTCATTTAATATTGCAAGTTTCTGAACTTTCTTCTTTAATTTATTTTCTTTTTTCTCAATTGCAGCTTTCATCTTTTTGTGATTTTCTAAAAGTTCCCTATCATATTCAGAAACCTTTGCCACATATTCTGCACGATTCAAAAGATCGGATAAGTTATCCGATTCCAGTAAAAGCCCCAAATAATCTGTACTTCCATTCTCATACATATATTTTATGCGCTTTTTCATGGAAGCATACTGTTTTTCTTCCTCTTCTTTTGCAGTCTTTAATTCTATCTTTGTTTGTTTGAGATTTTTTTTTGTTTTATGGATTTTCTCAGTCACCGCTTTCACCTGACTCCCTAGTTCTGCGGTCTGCTTATCCAGCTTTTCAATATAAGATAGTAAATCTCCCTTTTCTTTTTTTAATGCAGCAACCTTTCGATCGGTATCTTCTTTTTTTTGCTCCAATTCCTTTTTTGCGGATTGAACATCATTTACATTGGTTGCATCTACGGCAAAGATTCCACCCACCATAAAAAGCAATGTGCCAATTAAAAAAAGTAGTTTATATCCTTTGTGCTCCATGTGGATTTCCTCCTGTCCCTTTACGTCCTTATCTTCTAAGATGTTTTCTTACGGTCAAAAAACTTCCAATAAATCCAATTCCTACCCCAATCCCTAAGGATATCGGCACCAGTGTTCTAAATACTATGTTTACATCTAGAAATGTCAATAGCCCGGATAGCATCTGAAAACGCGACTGAATATAGGAAATAACCGAATTATAAATCAAATATAAAATTCCCAATGGCAGTATGGTTCCAATGATCCCCATAGCAATGCCCTCTACAATAAATGGGGATCGAATAAAGAAATCCGTAGCTCCTACAAGACGCATAATCGCAATTTCATCTTTACGTACCGAAATTCCCATGGTAACGGTTGTGCTAATTAAAAAAATAGCAACGGCAAGTAATATAATCATAATTGCAGCCGAAATATATCCCACCAATACATTAAAACTGGTTAGGGCTTTTGCTGTAGAATCCGAACTATTTACTTTTCTTATCCCCTCTAGATTCTCTAAATAGGTAACAAATGCTTCCTGTTTCGAAATATCTTTTAAATGAATCTCAAAAGAAGAAGAGTTCCTAAGTGGATTGTCTTCACCAAACGAATCCTCCAATTCTTTATCTCCCTTAAACGTTTTTTCACAGAAATTTTCCCATGCCTGTTCCGGAGAAGTATAGGTTATCTGTTCTACATCTGGCTGCACTTCTATATCCTTTTTCATCTGTAAAATCTGTTCTTCTGTCATGTTTTTCTGAAAAAATACCGTAATTCCAACCGTAGTCTCTGCATTTTGTATCATATACTGGAAGTTACTCAATATAAAATAAAAAATTCCAAACATAAAAAGGCAGGTTGTAATCGTTCCAATGGAGGCTAAAGAGAACCTGCGATTTCGGTATATATTCTTTATCCCCTGCTTTACACTATAGATAAATGTACTAATGTTTGACATAATGATATCCGCCTTTTTGTTCATCACTAACCAGAACCCCATTTTTCATGGTAATCACTCTCTTTTGCATTGCATTTACAATCTCATGATTATGGGTCACCACTAAAACCGTAGTTCCGGTTTTATTAATTTCTTCTAAAAGTTTCATAATCTCCCAGGAATTCTTTGGGTCTAAATTGCCCGTTGGCTCATCTGCAAGTAAAATCGGTGGCTTATTCACCAAAGCTCTTGCCAGTGCCACCCGTTGCTGTTCTCCTCCGGACAACTGCCGTGGAAGAGACAATAATTTTTCACTTAATCCCATAATAGAAAGGATCGCCGGAACCTGTCTGCGAATAATATAATTAGACTTTCCAACAATTCTCTGTGCAAAGGCTACATTTTCAAACACATTTCTATCTTTCAATAATCGGAAATCTTGAAATACTACGCCTAGTTTTCTGCGGTATTTAGGAACCTGCTTATGTTTCATAGTAGACAGTCTCTGTTTATCCACTTGAATTTTGCCGCTGGTAGGCTCAATTTCTTTTAACAATAGCTTAATCAGGGTCGACTTTCCTGAGCCGCTGTTTCCAACAATAAAAACAAATTCTCCTTTTTGAATGTTTAAAGACACATCCTGCAGGGCTTCATTCCCTGCTGAATATGTCTTTGATACATTTTCCAAAGCGATAATAGGTTCTTCTTCATTCATTGCACATTCCTCACTGTCTATCCTATTAATACTCCAAAGATTCCATATATTTCATATATTTAACCACCATAAGTGCAATTTTAAAGGTAATTGCATCTTCAAATACACGTAAATCAAGACCTGTACTCTTCTGGAGCTTGTCCAGACGATATACTAACGTGTTTCTATGAATATAGAGTTGTCTGGAAGTTTCGGAAACGTTCAGACTATTTTCAAAAAATTTATTTATAGTACTTAAAGTTTCATCATCAAAGTCATCCGGTGATTTTCCATCAAATATTTCTCGGATAAACATTTTGCAAAGAGGCATAGGAAGCTGGTATATCAGTCTCCCTATTCCCAGATTACTATATGCTACTACATTTCTGCCATTGTAAAATATCTTTCCTACATCAAGAGCCATCTTTGCTTCTTTATAAGAACGAGATACATCCTTGATTTCATTCACAATTGTACCATAGGCAACATGAACCTGCGTCATTGCTTCTGTATTTAACATATCTACTATGATCTTGGCTGTTTTTTCCATGTCATCATAAGTCTCATTCTGCTTCATTTCTTTTACCAGAATGATATTTTTTTCATCAACTGCCGTAATAAAATCTTTTGTTTTTCCTGAAAAAAGACTTCTTACCGTCTCCAGTGCATTGCCATCCTTCTCATTCTTTGTTTCAATCAGAAAAACAACACGGCGTACATCCGTATCAATATGAAGTTTCTTTGCCCGGTTATAAATATCCACTAATAAAAGGTTATCCAGTAACAGGTTCTTAATAAAGTTATCTTTATCATATCTCTCTTTATAGGCAACCAAAAGGTTCTGAATCTGGAAAGATGCAATCTTTCCCACCATATAAACATCATCACTGTCACCCTTTACAAGAATAACATATTCTAATTGATGCTCGTCAAACACCTTAAAAAACTGATAGCCCTGTAGTACCTGACTATCTGCAGGAGAATCCACAAAGGCAAGAACCGCCTCTTCATATTCATCTGCACTGGGTGTTGTTGTCGCCAGTGCCTTACCTTCGGTATCCATAACACAAATATCAATTCTCGTAATTGCTTTTAAACCTTCAATGGTATTTTGAAGAATCTGATTCGAAATCATAGTTTCCATGCCTCCACTATTTTTAATTTTATAGTTGTATCCTTTTCTATTTCACAAACTGTAATTCTATTTACAATAAAATTGTATACTTATTCACATTATGCCCTTATTCTAACATTTTTCACTTCAAAAGTAAATACGCCTGGTTATATTTGTTATATTTCAATATTCACGAAGTCCTGTCCTTTCTACTATACATGTTCCCCTATTATACTCTTTTTTTCTATCAAAAAAAGAATGAAAAAATGCAGACGCATATTTTTCATTCTTTTTTAACATATAAAATATTTTCTTTAGTTTATAATAACCTGTTCCGTTTCTTTATCAAAAATATGTATTTTAGTAGTATCAAGGGCAATCTTAATGGTATCTCCAGGTCTTGCTGTTGTTCTTGGATTTACACGAACGGTAATTTCGTACTGCTCTACTGCAAAGTATAAGAATACTTCTGCACCTAACATCTCATATACTTTTACGGTTGCATCAATTACACTGTCTGGAGAAGAATTGATAAAGATTTCTTCATCTTTAATATCTTCCGGACGAATACCAAAGGTAACTTCTTTTCCCATATATCCTGCATCCAAAAGAGCTTTTCCCTGTGGTACTGGTAATTTGATCGAATGTTTACCAAATACTAATCTTACGCTATCTCCATCTTTCTCAACTATGGCATCCATAAAGTTCATCTGAGGAGAACCAATGAATCCAGCTACAAATAAGTTCTTTGGTTTTGTATATAATTCAACTGGAGAATCTACCTGCTGAACCAGTCCATCTTTCATAACAACAATTCTTGTACCAAGTGTTAATGCCTCGGTCTGGTCATGGGTAACATAGATAATCGTTGTCTCTAATCTCTGATGCAGTTTAGAAATTTCAATACGCATCTGTACACGAAGTTTTGCATCCAAATTGGATAAAGGCTCATCCATAAGGAACACCTTTGGGTTACGAACAATGGCACGTCCCATTGCAACACGCTGTCTCTGACCACCGGACAAAGCCTTTGGTTTACGGTCTAATAAATGTTCAATATCCAAAATTCTTGCTGCTTCACGAACCAGCTTTTCGATCTCATCTTTTGGAGTTTTTCTTAATTTAAGACCAAATGCCATATTGTCATAAACGGACATATGAGGGTATAATGCGTAGTTCTGGAATACCATCGCAATATCTCTATCCTTTGGTTCTACGTCATTTACCAGTTTATCCTCAATCCATAATTCGCCTGAAGTAATCTCTTCTAATCCGGCAATCATACGAAGTGTTGTTGACTTACCGCATCCGGAGGGACCTACGAATATAATAAATTCCTTGTCTTCGATTTCAAGATCAAAATTTTTAACTGCTACAAATCCATTCGGATATGTCTTATTGATATTTTTTAATGATAAACTTGCCATTGCTTTTTCCTCCCTAAGTTATGTTTCTCTTATTAGCCACTAAGGGTATCATACACTATTCATTTAAAATAAACCATATTTCAAATGTACAAATAACAATTTAAACTTTTGTATATCTTGTATATGGAATTCTTTGAAATTTTTAGTAATTTTTGCTTCTTTTCATTTTATATGTATTTTTTCATACTTTTTTTACAATAATTGTAATCTTTACTGTCTATATTCTATAAATCCTTCTCCTAGAACCTCTCTGGCATCCGTCACAATCATAAAAGCATCTGGATCTTTTTTGTCTACTATGTCCATAAGTATTACTATTTCCTTTTTATCCACGGCACATAAAAGCATATTTTTATCTTCTCTTGAGTACCCTCCCTTTGCGGGTAAAACCGTTACACCCCGGCCCATTTCGTACAAAATTTCATCTGCAATCTCTTTGTCTTTGCTTGAAATAATCATGGCAAGCTTCGCAAATTTTAGTCCTTCCATAATGGCGTCCATTATTTTTGTCATAACATAAACAGAAATCACAGCATACAAAGCATTTTCTATTCCATAAATTAAAGCTCCCAAAAGTACAATTCCACTGTCTACCACCATCAGCATCTGTCCTACCGAGTAATGTCTGAAAAAGCGGTGTAAAATCGCACCCAATAAATCCGTACCTCCTGAAGAACAGCCACTGCTGAAAATAAGTCCCAGCCCTACTCCTGACAATACACCACCAAATACTGCTGCCAGTAGCAAGTCTCCCTTTGCCGGATCCATAATTGGTGCAATGTATAAGAAGCCGGTAAATACTAACGTACCTAATATGGTATTTTTCAAAAAGTCCCAGCCCAGAATCTTATAACTTCCTGCAAATAATAAAATATTGACTACAAGGTTGGTTGTCCATAGGGGAATCCCCCCCGGTATAATATCGGTAGTTAATCCTTTTAAAATAATTGCAAACCCAGATACTCCTCCAGTTACGAGGTTTAATGGTTCATAGAAAAAGTTTACTCCCAGTGCCATCAACATAGAGCCCAGTATTACAATTAATGACTTTTTAACCTTAATTCGCATTTAATTTCTCCCTTAATAAGTCTCTACTTTGGCATCCGTTCCCAATAAAATCTCAATATCACAATCCGTAAGATACTCTGCCTTTTCTATTATGGCATTGGGAAAATAAGGCACCAAATCCTTTCCCAGTTCCTCATTTTTCACAAGAATCTTAGTCTGTGTAATCATCTCACCTGTATAATTTCCAATGGAGGATATGGTATACCCTGCCTCTTTTAGTCTGGATTCATAGCTTGCTGCCAATCCGGTAATTTGGCTTCCATTTAAGATTCGAATACTATGTCCAAGAGAAGCCTTAACCGACTCCTTTGCTTTTACACTCTTTTGTTCTGACATATAGGATGTATTGGCAAGAATTGTTTCTAATAAATGGTTGGTCTCTTCTACATTTACGCCAAAGTCTGTATTTAGCATAACTCCATAAATACTATACGTATAAATCCGTCTTGGATTTGATTTCTGATAATCTTTGCTATATTTAAGCTTACTCCCCAAGGAAAGATTTGACTTGCAGTTTTTCACCTGTTCTTTTATATAATCCTTCAAGGCATTCTCATCTTTTTGAAGGGACTCTATTTTCTTTATATATGATTTTTTTATTTTCCACTCATAGTAGCTTTCTATCGTGGTTCCATCTGGCGCATAAGCAGGCTGAGCCGTTCCCATTTTAAACATTTTTTTAAATTGTTTTGCCGGAACTACCGTATAATAATTAATGTCTATATCAAACAAGTCTTCCAGCATAATAACTCCATATTTATATAAAGTTTCATTGGTAAAATAATGATTCATACGAGATATTTTAATGATTTGCGGAGCTCCACAACCTGAAGTACAAAGTTTTTGATAAAGTTCATTGGATATGGTAAATTCGGCCTTCATAGGAATGGTCATATAATCCATATTACCCGTATTCGTATTGAATATTTCCAAAACCAGGGCTTTGATTTTTCCATCTTCTCCCACTGCGTAAATTAAATTTTTAGATACCTCCGCCACTTCTACTTTTCCATATAATTCGTTGATTATATTGGTTCCTTTGTCACTTTTAGGCCCGCCAAACTTATCATAATATGCCAAAGTACCCTTATAGCTTATAAATCCTACAATTCCCAATACGACTATGATAGAAAGAGATTTTATAAATACTTGAATAAACCGTTGTAATGGGCTTGTTCTTTTTTGTTTTTTTTTCACACTTTCGTTCCCCCTCTGGGTCTCCTCCTGCACAAAAACGTCAGGTTGTCCTTTAGACTGTCCTTTAGTATAACAGATTTAGCCTGTTTTGACAATCAAAAATCAAAACGGCAGCTTATTTAAAAGCAGCGTTTATTTAATCAAAACGATTGCTCTTTTTCCGTTAAAATGTGCTATACTATAAAAAGAAAGGGGTGTTTTTATGAACAAAAAAACAGTTTTAGTAACAGGCGCTTCTAGAGGTATTGGCAAAGCCATTGCTGTAAAATATGCAAAGAAAGGTTATAATGTTATTATAAATTGTGTAAAAAATGAAGAGCTTCTGGAAAAAGTCAAGAAAGAAATTGAAGGATATCAAGTGAGTTGTTTATCTTTTGTTGGTGACATTGGTGAATTTAAGATTTGTGAAACGTTGTTCCATGAGATAAAAAAACAGTTTGGTTCTCTGGATGTGCTGGTAAATAATGCCGGGGTTTCTTATATTGGATTGTTGAGCGATATGTCCATTGAAGACTGGAATAAAATAATTCAAACAAACTTAACCTCTGTCTTTAACTGCTGCCGTCTGGCTTCCCC
This sequence comes from Acetivibrio sp., assembly GCA_036658435.1. Taxonomy (GTDB): domain Bacteria; phylum Bacillota; class Clostridia; order Lachnospirales; family Lachnospiraceae; genus DIGJ01. The sequence goes on along the minus strand of JAVXEO010000029.1, from coordinate 8,653 downwards.
GGACATGGTTCAGCAGCAGAAAGGAAAGATTATAAACATTTCCTCCGTATGGGGAAAAACGGGTGCCTCCTGCGAAGTTGCCTACTCCACAACAAAAGGCGGTATTAATGCCTTTACAAAAGCACTGGCAAAAGAGCTTGCACCTTCTAACGTGCAGGTAAATGCCATTGCCTGTGGTGCTATTGATACCGAAATGAACCAGTTTCTTGCAGATGATGAGCTTATGGACTTAATTAATGAAATTCCTGCAAATCGCTTGGGACGTGCCGAAGAAGTTGCTGATTTTGTTTATGCCATGACTCATAAAAATGAATATCTTACCGGGCAAGTGGTTAGTCTGGATGGCGGTTGGATTTAATCCATTGTTTTACCTGTTCCCGATTTTGCACCTTTAGTTTCTTATATAAATTGGAGGTATGCTTTTTCACAGTACTCTCGGTGATAAAAAGCTTATCTCCAATTTCTTTATTGGATAAGTTTTCATAAATTGCCTGAGCAATTTCGATCTCTCTTTCCGTAAGTCCCTCTTCTTTCATCTTAACGATCAAATCTACTTTTAGCGGAACCTCCGCCTTCTCTATATTACAAATTTTCTCTCTTATTTCTATTTTTTCCCCCTTCTCCTCTTTTTCTTCCTCATTCAAAAGAACCTGAAGTATTAATCCATATAACAGTGGGCGCAGATTCAGTGCCATATCATAAAGAAT
>JAVXEO010000029.1:0-7846 GCA_036658435.1 Acetivibrio sp. | reverse complement strand
TAGGAAGATTTTCCGGGTTTTGTCACTGCAAAGTGAAAGATTTTTTTCATGTCACCAAGTACACCGGCGGCGGCAAGCATAGGTACTGTAATCATAATTATCACTAATATTGAGGGAAGATCCACGTAGTTCCAAAGAGAAGTACCTCCGTTACCAAATCCCAATAAAAACACCACTGCCATTGCATAAATAATAATTGCAATTATATACATCCTTTTTCTCCTTTCTTTTTTGATACTCCTAATATAGTAAAATTCTGTCTGATACGCAATGGTACCAGGTAGTATATTTCGTAGTATTTTCTATTAAAGCTCTCTAAAGTCAAAATAGTATATCTTTTAGATAAAATATAGAAAGATTTTTTTCTTCTTATTCTTTATAATAGCACTATAAAACCAGTCCCACAAGGACAGATGCAAACGAAAGGCAGGTACCACATGATAACAAAATATAAATTCGGATCTCCCATAGAAACAGAAGCCGTAACCGCTTCCTTTCCTCTTTCGGAAGGAAGTCCTTCCTTTGGACAGGTCTGCACAAAAAATGGATTTTCTTTTTCCTGCATTTTAAAAGATTCCGATATGGTTTTTGGTTTAGGGGAAGCCAACCGTGGAATCAATAAACGGGGATTTCTTTATACCAGCAGTTGTACCGATGATCCGAACCATACCGAGGAAAAAGTTTCCCTTTATGGTGCTCATAATTTCATTTTAATTGATGGAGAACAGAAAGTTGGATTTTTCTTTGATTATCCGGCAGCCCTTACCTTTGATATTGGGTATACCAAACAAAATGAATTGTGTGTAACCGGAGAATTCACCCATCTATATCTGTATGTTATTACCGGCGATTCTCTTCTGGAAATCACAAAACAGTTTCGCTCCATGATAGGAAAAAGTTACATTCCTCCCCTTTGGGCTTTTGGTTATCAGCAAAGTCGATGGGGTTATCAAAACAAAGACGATATTCTTAACGTGGCAAAAAAACACAGAGAAAATCATCTTCCTCTGGATGCCATTTATCTGGATATTGACTATATGGATCACTACAAGGACTTTACGGTAGACAGGGATAAATTTCCTGATTTTCCCGATTTTGTTAGAAGCATGAAAGATATTGGAATTCATCTGGTTCCCATTATTGATGCCGGTATAAAGATAGAAAAGGGGTACCCTGCTTATGAGGAAGGTGTTGCAAATAATTATTTTTGCAAACGTCAAGATAACAGTGATTTTGTTGCCGGTGTCTGGCCGGGAAGGACTCATTTTCCAGATGTTCTAAATGAAGAGGTTCGAGGGTGGTTTGGGAATAGCTATGCTGGTCTTATTAATGATGGAATTGATGGATTCTGGAATGATATGAATGAACCGGCCATGTTTTTTACCGATGAAGGCATTGTCACTTTTTTTGAGCAAATAAATAAAGTAGAGCAGAAAAATATAGATTCCAGCACTTATTTTGCTCTCAAGGATTGTTTTTCTCAATTACAAAATAATCCGGAAGATTATAAACATTTTTACCATACCCTAAACGGGAAGAAAATACGCCATGACAAAGTCCACAATCTGTACGGATACAATATGACCCGTGCTGCAGGTGAGGCCTTTGAATCCCTAGCTCCAAATAAGCGTCTTCTTTTATTTTCCCGTTCTTCCTATATTGGAATGCACCGGTACGGTGGTGTTTGGACCGGCGATAACCAATCCTGGTGGTCACACCTTTTATTAAATATCAAAATGATGCCCTCCTTAAATATGTGTGGCTTTCTTTATAGTGGCGCCGATCTTGGTGGATTTGGTTCAAATACAACGCGTGACCTTTTGCTTCGCTGGCTGGCTTTTGGAATTTTCACTCCTCTTATGCGAAATCATGCGGCTTTAGGAACGCGCATGCAAGAGTGTTATCAGTTTGAAAATCTTAGAGATTTTGAAGGAATTCTTCGTCTTCGTTACCGCCTCATTCCCTATTTATACAGTGAATTTGTTAAGGCAGCCCGAAGCGACGCTATGTACTTTCGTCCTCTTGCCTTTGATTATCCTGAAGATAAAATAGCCAGGCATATAGAAGATCAGCTTATGCTTGGAGATTCCTTAATGATTGCTCCTGTGTATACAGCAAATGCTATAGGACGTTGGGTTTATTTGCCGGAAGATATGCTTTTTGTGAAGTTTAAAAAAGAAGACGATTTTTCCTCCGAGATATTGCCAAAAGGACATCATTTTATCCAGGTAGAACTCGCCGAAGTTCCTCTCTTTATCCTCAAGGATCACTTTATTCCTTTATGTGAATCTTGTGAGTGTACCGGACAGATGGACACTTCCCACTTAGATCTTCTGGGTTTTGTAAATTCCGAAGCCCAGTATACTCTTTACGAAGATGATGGACTTTCAAAAGATTATGATAATCCGAATCATTTTCTTACGATACATGTTTTTCGAAGAGAAGAGGAATTTTACGCTGAATCAGCATCCCCTAAGAAGTTTGCACTCCATATCTTTTAAGATAATATACCAAAATGGAGGCTCCCTTCTACGAAGCTTTATTATTATCCCTAAGTTTTCAATAAAATGAATATCTTTTTTTCTCATTTTATGTTACAATTTTAGTGAGATAGCGTACTTTATATATCAAAGCATTTATTTTTAGAAGAGGTGATTTTATGAAATGCATGCGAACTAGTATTGAGGCAGAAGTGGTTAAATACGAACTGAATAAAGGATTAGAAGATGGATTTGAACTGTTTTCCGACGTCATAACCAAAGGATGGATTGTTACGGATTCTTTGTATCAGATAAAACGGGCAAACGGAGAGGTTGTATGCCCCTATATTCGTCACCGTAGAGGTCGTACCTTCATTGAAGTAGGTGACTATATTATTTTTGATGAAGACGGCACCAAACACGTTTGTGGCAGTGATAAGATTTTCGAAAGATACGGAGTCTGTGAATCAGATTCTCTATAATAAAAGTGGAGCTTGCACCTTTAGGGACAGGCTCCTTACTTTTATGATACATTCAATCTGTGTTTTGAAATAAAATATCTACTGCATTCTCATATGCCTCCAGATTTTCTGCTTTTTTTATTTTTTTTGCATCCTTTTCACGATTCGGGAAAGATGCCATCATATAACACCAAAGTTCTTTCATTTTAAATAAAACATTCTTATTTCCGCAAAGTACACTTTGATAATCCCTATATATTTTATCATGAAAGTTTCTCAATTTTTCTTTATCCATGATCCCTTCCCCCTTTATTTGTTGAATAAGACCTGGATTTGCAAGGATTCCTCTTCCTAGCATTATCTTTTCTACCTTAGGAAACAAGGAAATAAATCTTTCATAATCTACAGTTGTAAATAGGTCCCCATTATAGCATACTGGGTTTTTACTCTGCTTCAGTGCCTCTCCAAACACCGTCAAATTGGGTGTGTTTTTATAATAATCCTTTTGAACCCTTGGATGTATCACCAGCTCTTCTACCGGATATTGATTGTATATTTTTAAAAGTTCATAAAACTCCTGGGGCTCATCCTTCCCTAATCTTGTTTTAATTGAAATCTTAAGCTGACATTCCGAATAAATGCTTTCTAAAAAACGGTTCAATTTCTCTGGTTCCGCTAGAAAACCTGCACCTCTATTCTTGGATACCACGGTCCTGGATGGGCACCCCAGATTTAGATTTACCTCTTCATATCCCAGGATTTTCAGTTCTTTGGACGTGCGTATAAAATCTTCTGCACGATTGGTCAATATCTGTGGCACCACCGTAAAACCTTGGTTGTGTTCCGGCAAAATATCATTGAATTCCCTGGAATTAAAGCATTTGTTTTGATTTGGTGCAATAAAAGGTGTGAAATATTTGTCTATATTATGAAAAAAAGTATGATAGGCATTTCTGTAAATGTAGCCGGTAATGCCCTCCATCGGTGCTAAATAATATTTCATATTTTCTTATGTCCTCCATTGTAATAACTATGGTTCAAAATGAAAAGTAAATTCCTTGTTTTCCCTAGATTTTATGTTCAAAATACGCTACAATTTAATCTATAAATATAAATAGGAGGTCACCATATATGAGCATAACTACAAGTTTCATTACCCTGCCCGGTTGTCCGTTACAAGGAAACAATCCTCTTCCCTATCTAAAAGTTGTTCCTGAGAATATAGCCCCTTTGGAAGATGGCACCCTAACTTCTAGGGAACAAAAATTATTTGGATACCAATGTAGTCGGCGAGTCCTTCCCTATCTAATGCAGGACCGTTATACCAGAACCAGGGAATCTATGAATATCAAAACTATCCTTTTAGAAAATGAAAATTTAAAAGCCACTTTTTTACCGGAATATGGTGGCAGACTTTATTCTCTGTACAGTAAAGTACTAAAGCGAGAATTATTATATACCAATCCGGTTATGCAGCCAGCAAATCTTTCAATTCGTAATGCTTGGTTTTCCGGTGGTATTGAGTGGAACATCGGAAGAATTGGTCATACTTTTACCACTTGTGATTCGGTATTCTTTGCAGTGGTAAAAGGAGAGGAAGAAGATTTTCTGCGTATGTATGAGTTTGAGCGTCAAAGACGATTGTTCTGGCAAATAGATTTTCACCTGCCTGCAGGGGCTGACCAGTTATCTGCCTGTGTTCGTATTACCAATGATGACAACGAAGACAAGCCCATGTATTGGTGGACCAATGCTGCCGTTCCCATTACACCGAAAACCCGTGTATTCTCTCAAAGTTCCGAAATTTTTTATATAAAACCCGAAGGTATTTCTGCCGGAAAATCCATCTATGGTCATAGTAAATTACCTTTTGTCCCCACTATTGCAGCCGAGGATGTTACTTATCCGGATCAGATTGATTTTGGAAGTGAATATTTCTTTCAAAATGAAGAAAGTGATAAAACTGCCTGGGAAGCTGTAAGCTATGAAGACAACTATTTGTTTTATGAATGCTCCTCCGCTCCCCTTACTTATCGTAAGATGTTTACTTGGGGAAATTCCCGAGGTGGCAGGCAATGGTGTAATTTCTTATCCGATCCCGGAAAAGGCGATTATTTAGAAGTGCAGGCCGGTCTCGCCCCCAGCCAGTTACATGGTTATATCATACCGGCTAACCATAGTCTCTGTTTTACACAAATATTTGGTGGACTGCAAGATGAGGCTCTGTCCGCCGATGCAAACGATGAATATGAACGATCCAAGTTTAAAATAAAGGCACGGATAACTTCCATTTTGCCTGAGGAAAAAGTGCTCCTCTTAGAAAAGCAGTACGCCTTAGATACCAATAGATCCCCTGACCTTCTTCTGTCCTATGGTTCCGGTTTTGGAGCACTGGAAGTACTGCGGCGACAAGTCAGCTCGGAACCCTCTATTCCACATGGTCTTCTATTTCCGGAAGACAGCCTGGGAAAAGAGCAGCTTATTTGGAAGCAATTGTTAACCGGAGAGCCTTTCTCCGTTCTTCCAAAGGGAGATTGCCCTTTGAGTTTTATGACGGATTTAAAGTGGGAGCCTTATTTTGTGTCCGTAATTTCCAAAGCAGATGACGCGTATAACTGGTATTTTTTCTTCCACTATGGCATTTTTCTCTATGAAAATGACTATTTTGAAAAAGCCATTTTAATGTGGCAGCATTCTCTTGCAGTAAAGGAAAATCCCTGGTCTGCACGTATGCTCGCCGAAATGTTATTAAAAAACGAAGATTTAACCCTCCTTATCCCCAGGTTCCAATTAAAGGATATTGCCAGCCAAGACACCGCGCCTCACCGAGAACGTATCATAGCTTACTATTTAAAACTCGCTTATAATCTGGGAGGAAAAGAGCTTTCTCCCGCCTTTGGAGAAGAGTTAATTGCTCAGTATATCCAGTTGAAAGACTATGAGAGTGCTTGGCAGTTGTATCTTGACGAATCCGCAACTGCCATTCCTACGGATCGTTTCCTAATCAGTGCTGCCAAGGCCGGAATGGAATTAGGAGACAACCGTGTTGTTACTTATTTATTTGAAAATCCACCTTCCATCATTCGCGAGGGGGAGCGGAGTCTCACAAATCTTTGGTTTGAGTATACGGCCAGACAAGCTGCCATAAAAATGCAGCTTCCTTATACCGAAGAGCTTTACCAGGAAATCGTTTCCACTACTTTGCCTCCAAAAGATTTAGATTATCGTATGTACCCCTCCTGAAATCAAAGAATGTTTTTCTTTCTCTCTGAGAAAGTATAGCATCTTTGCAAGTTTTGTCAATCATTGGAATCCTTGAGTTTCCGCAATTTTATCCACAGAACCGCGATTTTATTGCCTTCGTTATAAACAAAATTTTCAATCCTTTATGGAAATCTGAAAAGAAGTTTGTTGCCGTCATCGCAGTTACCAACATATTTTTATCGTTTTTGTGGTGTCCCACATTTCTCAAGGCAGGATAAAACCCAGGAAATATATGCATTTCCTGGGTTTGTATCTTTTCTGTAATTCGATTTGAATTATCGCTTACATAGTGTCAAGCCCTTTATTTACGGCATCTAGCGGCGGTTTGTCAGTTACGTGTTAGTCACCAATAAATTCTCAAAAGCTCACATGACTTCAATTCAAGATTTCTAACTAAAAAGTACATCATCTAACTTAACTTTTAATTCTTCCTTTAGAAATTTCAAATTTTCCTTTTCTCCAAAGGTGATTTTTGAATATTTTCTTTGACTCGTTAGTTTAGAGAAAATATATTTCACTTCATGTAATTCTCCAAACATGCCATTAGCAATTTTTTCAATCCTAAATGAGTAGGGAACAAAGCAGTCATCTATAATGTTCCCACTCTTATCTGTATTTTTCCCACAACATAAAACAAAATTTAAATTAGTCAATCCAAATGCATATGTAGCTGTCATTGTAACAATATCGTCAGCAATAAATATATCATCAATAGTTAATTCATACAGTCTATGCAAATACTGAGTCTTAATGTCAGCAAAATCAGCCGGATGTTCCGAATCGAACATAATTTCTGTTTGTCTAAGTGTGTCCTTCTCTGCTTTCTTATAAAAATCTTTTGGATATAATGTTGATGCCACACCTGTCAAATGCATAAACGATTCTACTTTAAATATTACTTCGATTTTTTTATTCCCATATACAAACATAAACGTTCTACCAACCAAATACTGTTTATATGCTTTTACTGCACTTTTAATCCTATTTACCAGTACACTCTTATCTATGTACATCTTTCCTCCTATGAAAAAGTAGGAAGATTTCTCTTCCTACTTTGCAAAATACATATTACCACCGGCAGTTCGTTTTGTTGATGCTAAGCACTACCAAAACAGTAGCATATGGTTCAATCCCCATACTAGATGTGATACTTTCTATCACTGAATCGCTATTTAGTTTATCCACAATAGCATTTCCACAGACACTTTCAGTTGCTCTGTGTGCAACCCGGTTTGTAAACATTTCTGTTTACACTTATATTATATGCCATTATTTGAAAAAAATCAACTTATTTACACCAATTTTCTTAACTTCATTTCTTTTTTGTTTGTCAGTTACCCTTGGATTCTCATGTGAGTTAATATCACTCTGTATCATGAATGATAGGATAAAGCGTCTACCGACGCATAGATGCCGTGAGCCACCTGCTCCAGCTCTCGTTCCTTAACATAATGATAAAAACAGTTTTTGTAATTCCAAGGCTCAGCAGCTGCGCTGTCCGAATCATCCCTTTGTTTTGCTCTAAAAGCAAATCCATTTGCTCATACTGTGTCATGGTATACCTTCCTTTTCCCCCTCCCTCCACCGCTTTGTTAGTTCCTCATAGTCGCTTGACGAAAGCATATTGTTGTCTATCAGCAT
>JAVXEO010000028.1:0-26109 GCA_036658435.1 Acetivibrio sp. | reverse complement strand
TTGCGAGATAAAATCAGCTTGGATTTGATTTCTTTTAATCCTTGTGGTATGATACTTACCGTAATAAAACGGATAAATAAAGTAAAAAAACATAAAGGATGGGAAGGATTGCTATGGTAAAAATTGATATTGTATCCGGATTTTTAGGTGCAGGAAAGACTACATTAATCAAAAAACTTTTAAAAGAGGGCTTAAATGGACAGAAAGTAGTTCTGATTGAAAATGAATTTGGAGAAATCGGAATTGATGGTGGCTTTTTAAAAGAAGCGGGAATTGAGATTCGTGAAATGAATTCCGGATGTATTTGTTGTTCTCTTGTTGGAGATTTTGGTGCTTCTTTAAAGGAAGTTATTGAAAAATATCAGCCGGAACGTATTTTAATTGAGCCGTCGGGAGTGGGTAAACTTTCGGATGTTATGAAGGCAGTAGAGGGTGTAAAAGAGACAGGAAGCACCTTAAACAGTGCAGTAGCAATTGTAGATGCTATAAAATGTAAAATGTACGTAAAAAATTTCGGAGAATTTTTTATTAATCAGATAGAAAATGCAGGAACGATTGTATTAAGCCGTACCGATAAATTAAGTGAAGAAAAGATTCAGTTATGTGTGGAACTAATTCGCCGGTACAATACAAAAGCAACCATAATAACCACACCATGGGAGCAATTAGAAGGCTCTGCTATACTTGAAGCCATTGAAAAACCCCATAGTTTAGAACAGGAGATGATGGAAGAATGCGGCTGCAATCATCATCACCATCATGACCAGGAGGAAGAATGCGGCTGTGACCATCACCATCATGACCAGGAGGAAGAATGCGGCTGTGACCATCATCACCATGACCACGAGGAAGAATGTGGCTGCGACCATGATCATCATGACCACCACCATCATCATGCGGATGAAGTCTTTACCAGCTGGGGATTTGAAGCACCAATCTGCTTTAGTGAAAGGGAACTAAAAGAAATATTAGAACAGCTTGAGAAGGAAGACCTTTATGGAATGGTACTTCGCGCCAAAGGAATGATCAAATCCAGTGATACGGAAGACTGGATTTACTTTGACTATGTTCCCGGTGAAATGGAACTTAGAAAAGGGAAGCCGGATTATACCGGAAAGATCTGCGTAATTGGTTCGAAATTAAAAGAAAACGCTTTAAGTGAGTTGTTTCATAAGTAAAAGAGAATGGATTTGAGGTGAAAATATGGAAACAATGCCAGTGTATTTAATTAATGGCTTTTTAGAAAGTGGAAAAACAACTTTTCTGAAACAAACCATTCAAGAAGACTATTTTGCAATCGAAGAGACTACATTACTTCTTTTATGTGAAGATGGATTGTGTGAATTTGAAACAGAGGAGCTTAGGGAAAATCATACAATTTTAGAAAGTATCCAGAGCCAGGAAGAGTTTACTCCGGAATACTTAATGGAACTAGAAGAAAAACATCAGCCGGAACGTATTTTAATAGAATACAATGGTATGTGGAACCAAAAAGATATGAAGATACCGGCACATTGGGAGATTCAGCAGCAAATTACCTTTATTGATGCATCTACTTTCACCACTTATTTCGCAAATATGAAATCTTTGCTTGCAGAAATGATTCGAAAATCGGATTTGATTATTTTCAATCATTGCCAGGGAGTGGAAGACCTTCCTACGTATCGTCGTGCCTTAAAGGCAATTAATCAAAGGGCACAGGTAGTTTTTGAGGATGCGGATGATGATATAACGGATGTGGTAACAGAGGAAGACCTGCCTTATGATGTAAAAGCGGATATTATTCAAATAGAGGAAGAAGACTTCGGAATCTGGTATATTGATGCTTTAGAAAATACAGAACGTTATGCCGGAAAAAAGGTAGCATTTAAAGGTATGGTGTTAAAGCCAGGTGGTTTTCCTAAAAATTATTTTGTTCCGGGAAGAATGGCAATGACTTGCTGTGCAGATGATATTGCCTTTCTTGGATTTGTATGTAAGACAAAAGAAGCCAGACGACTGGAGAATAAACAGTGGGTAAAAGTTCTTGCAGAAGTAAAAAATGAGTTTTGGAGTGATTATAATGGAAAGGGTCCTGTTCTCTATGGGATTACAATCGAAGAGACAGAACCTGCAAAAGAAGAAGTACTAAATCTGGTGTAATCCCTTAAATTTAGTATAGAAGAGAACAGAAATCTTCTTCCGATATAATTTTTATAGGGTATCCTTCGTCTATTAGGCGAAGGGCCTTTTTTTGTTTTTTAGAGAGATCCGTTAATAAATCACAATAATCGGTATTCCCAACAATGAGAATATCGGTGAGTGTATTTAATTTATCCTGATTGATACCGCCCCAATTGGCTATTTTTGTAAGAGCTTCTTTTCTGGAAAGAGAACGGAGTGCTCCGGTTATGACACAGTTTTTTTGATATAAGGGGTGTGTACAGTCAAAACTTGAGCAAGATGCAGTAATGGCAGCAGACCGGATTCGCTTCTTCAGGGTATCAAACTGCTCACTAAAATTAGAAAAAGAAGAATAAGCCTTTATTATACTGGCTTTCATTTTTTCAAACACATGAAAATTCATATAACAATCCGCCATAGCACGGTGGGCATTGGCCGTATCTATTTGATAATAGGCTGCCATATCGGATAGCCGATGGTGGATGAGCTCCGGAAATAGTTTTTGTGAGATTGGCAGGGTGTCAACAAAGAAATTAGAAAAGGCAGGATAGCCGGAAGCAGCAAAGCCATCATAGAGAAAGGTTATGTCAAAATCCACATGATGTCCTACCAAAACTTCATTTTCCAAAAACACCCATAGACTCTCTGCAATGGTAGAAAATACCGGAGCAGTACGAAGCATCTGGTTGGTAATACCGGTTAGGGATTCTATCATTTCTTCCACTATAAGGGGTGGGTGAACCAAGGTTTCAAAGCGGGCAATTTCTTTCCCGTTTCGTATTTTCAAAGCGGCAACTTCGATGATATAATTGGTATCAAAATCCAAACCGCTGGTTTCTAAGTCGATAATGGTGTAATTTTCCGGAAAATCCAGTAAAAACTCACCTATATTGTCTCTTTTTTTCATAAAAAACCTCCTTATTGCAATTAGTATACTCGTTATAAAAAAAAATCGCAACAGAAGTGTTTTGGCATCTTGAAAGGCAGGACTTAAATAGGATAATGTCCTTGATTTTTCTTAGAAACTGAATTATGATTAATTTCAGATTCAAAAAGAAAAGAGGTTAGAAGATGGCAGCATTTTTAAAAGATATCACTCCGTTTATTGGAACCGGAGAAAAAAATGAAGATGGACTTACATTGGAAGAATTTTTAGAAGAATACCATCCTGAAAAATATAAGAATCCATGTTCCACAACAGACATACTGGTAATACGGAAAAATGGAAGAATTCAAAGCATAGAAACGGGATTAAAGCTTCTTATGATTAAACGAAGAAACCATCCAAGTATTGGGCTTTGGGCATTACCGGGTGGTTTTGTAGAAATAGAAGAAGATTTAGAGGCAGGTGCCAAGCGTGAATTGGAAGAAGAAACCGGACTAAAGGGCATACCACTGGAACAAATGCGAACCTGGGGGGAAGCCTTTCGAGATCCAAGGGCAAGAGTAATTACAACCTCTTACCTTGCAGTAGTGGAGGATACCCTTTGGCAGGTGAAGGCGGGGGATGATGCAAAAGAAGCCGTATGGATGGATGTGGTTATTAAGAAAATTTCCTCCCAGGAGGTTTTGGAAGAAAGGGGAGAGAGAATAAAAGAAATTTATGAGCTTTTGCTCACAGAGGAAGAGACGAAAGAAGAACTTTGCAGTAAAGTTTTGGTTTCTTACAATAAAACAGGAATTCTGAGGGAAATGGAATATAAAGTTATTTCCAACCAAGGAATTGCATTTGACCACCCAAGAGTTATAGTACAGGCACTTCTATATATAAAGAGGAATATAAAGGAAAAATAAGGAGGTTTATTTTGAAAGAAAAAGAAAATGAAAATAAGAATGAAAATAAGAATGAAAATAAGAATGAAAAAAGACCAAAATCACAGAGAATATTAGCCATAGTGGGGGTTATTTTCCTGGTTAGTCTCTATGTGGTCACTTTGTTATCTGGAATTTTTACAACACCGGCAACGAAAGGACTCTTTATGGCATGCATCTTTTCTACGGTAGCCATTCCAATTATGATTTATGCCTATATGCTGATTTATAAGATTTTAAAGAAGCATTAATTTACTGCAGCATTTATTTGTAAGAAAAAAAACCCTGCCATGTAAAATGACAGGGTCTTTTAAAAGGGGAGGATAAGTATTTATAATTTTTCATTGGTATAATTTAAGTATGAACAAAAAAAATTCTTTTATTCATAATATAGAAAAGAAATGTAAAAAAATATTGAAATAATAGGTCTCCATGTGGTATACTTTTTCATGGACTATAAAAGGGAGGTATACTTATGAGTTTATTAACGGAATGGAGAGAGTACGCATACTCTCAGGAAATGACGAATACAAAGGCCGGAGAAAAATTCTGGGCAAACTATTTTGTAATTGAAAAAGGAATCTATGAAGAACTTCTTGCAACCCCGGAGACTATAGTAAAGGGAACGGTAGAAGAACTTGCCAAAAAATATAACACAGAGCTAAGCATTATGGTTGGATTCTTAGATGGAATCAACGATAGCCTGGTGAATCCAAATCCCATTGAAGAAATGGATAAGGACACGATCGTATCCTTGGAATTTGACAAAGAAAAGTTATATTATAATATGGTAGAAGCGAAGGCAGAGTGGTTATATGAGTTGGAAGCCTGGGAGAGTCTTTTAACACCGGAGAAAAGAAAAGAGATTTATAAGAAACAGAAAAAATCCGGAACGATTGTAAAAGACAAAAAAGTAGGAAGAAACGATCCTTGTCCTTGCGGCAGTGGAAAGAAATATAAAAAATGCTGTGGCGCCAATTAGGCCACAGCATTTTTTTACAAAGTAAAACTTTGCAAAAGTATCGTTATCTATAAAATACCAAAATATTACAATTATAGTTCAGGATGTCCCTGGCAATAGATTAGATAGTTGGTATAATTACGAACTTCTTTCGCCTTTTCAGAACTAAGCTGCTGATATAATTCAAAAAAATCAACAATGTCTCGATCCAGAACTTCTCCACCTACCGGTAGATAAGCATCGGAGATTCCTAATAGATAATCACAGGAAACATCGAAATATTTTGAAAGGGCAATCAGTTTATCAAAAGAAGGCTCATTCCTTTGGGATTCATAATTTGATATGGCGGTAGGTTTCAAGCCAAGAATATCAGCTAGTTCACTCTGGGTAAGCTTGTGTTTTTGTCTTAGTTGTTTTAAACGTACATTAAAGTTCATATGGCTCGCTCCTTTTCATAATACCGTGATGCTTGGAAATATCACACATCTATCGTACCTATCTGTTTGTGAATGGTAACTTGTAGTATAATACAATAAATATATTCTACATTATATACTTACATTTTGTAGAATGTCAAGGAAAACACATGAAATATTCATACTTACGTAGGAAATATTGACAAATCACAAAATGTGAAATAAGATATAGGAGAATAAATATGGGGAAATATAACATAAATAGGATTGAAAAATTGTTATTTGAAAATGTATTTGCCATTGTAATTTTGTTTGACCGAGAAGGATGGGTCATAGATTGGAACTCCATGGCAAGGAAACAGCTTGGCTATGAGGGAGAATTGGAAAAGGTAAATATTGCGGATATTTTCAGATGTGAATTTTTCATGACAGGAAAAGGTATTGTTTATACGGAAAGAAAAAATGGAAATTCAGTTGCCTATCGGAAAAATCAAACCTGTTTTCCCGTAAAGTTATGTGTTATAATGGAAGACAAAGAAGAACAGGTAGGGATCTGTATTGCAATTGATGTATCCATGCAGGTAGAAGCCATTCAGGAACTGGAAAAAGCAAAGGAAGCAGCAGGTCTTGCTTTACAGATTCGGAATGAGTTTGTATCCAACGTTACCCATGAACTACGAACTCCGGTAAATGGAATCAAGGGAATTGCGGGAGCTTTATACGAGACGGAACTTACGGAAGAACAGAAAAAATTACTTGGAATTATTGAACGATGTTGTAGCAATATGTCCAACATTATTAATGATTTACTGGATTTTTCAAAGTTAGAATCGGGTAAGTTTTCCTTAGAGATACGTAAATTTAATTTTCGCGAATTTATGAATAAGGCAGTGGAGGTGTCCATTCCTTTGATGAATGAAAGAGGACTGAGCCTTCGAATCAGTGTGACACCGGATATTCCGGAATTTTTAATGGGAGATGAACTTCGGCTTACACAGATTATTAACAACTTACTATCCAATAGCATTAAATTTACAAAAGTGGGACAGATAAGTATTGAAGTTACGAAAACAGAAGAAAAAAATGGGGAAATTGAGCTGTTTTTTATGGTTATAGATACGGGAATTGGAATTGAAAAAGAAAATCTGGAAAAATTATTTAAGAGCTTTTCTCAGGTCGATGCTACCATAACCAGAAAGTACGGGGGAACCGGATTGGGACTAAGCATTACAAAACAGTTGGTTGAATTGATGAAAGGTAGTATTTTTGTAGAAAGCGAGCGAGGAAAAGGCAGCACTTTTTCTTTTTCTGTAAAACTACGCAAGGCAGACTCTGACCAAAAGGACTTACATCAGGAACCGAGAGATACAGGAGAATTTCACTTTAAATTTCCAAACAATCAGGTAAATATGGAGAATGTAAATAGGGCATTTCAGTTTGGTACAGAAGAAAACAGAAATGAAATAAATAAGAATATGGAAAAATTAATTCTTTGCATTGAGATGGATAATTGGGAAAAAGCAGAAGAATTTGCAAAGATAATTAAAACTTTAGTAGGGGATAAACGCAAAGAATTATCGAGAGATGTCTTTCGCCTAGAACTTGCAATCCGTAAAGAGGCAAAAGAAAAATCAAAAGTATTATATGAGATTTTAGAAAAAGCAATTGGGGAAAATCAAGATGCTAATTAACGGAGGATAAAGGATGGATTATTCAAATAGCAGCGAAATACCAAACATTTTAATTGTAGATGACGTTACTTCGAATCTGATTATATTGACGGAAATGATAAAAAGTGTTGGATATATTGCAAGACCGGTTACAAGTGCAAGGCAGGCAATGCAGGCAATTGAAATTAAACTTCCAGATTTAATTCTTTTGGATATTTCCATGCCGGATATGAATGGCTACCAATTTTGTGAGATTTTAAAAAAGGAAAGCATAACAAAGGATATTCCTATTATCTTTATTTCTGCAATGAATGCAAAAGAAGACAGAATTCGTGGATTTAGGCTTGGCGCTGTAGATTTTATATCAAAACCTTTTGAAATTGAAGAGGTTACCTTGCGAATTAACACCCACTTAAACCTATATAGGATGCAGAAAGAATTAGAAATATGCAATAAATATTTACATAAAATGGTAAATGAACAGATTGTGAAAATTGTAGAAGAAGAAAAACATTTTATACATTCCCTGGCAAAACTTTCCGAATTGCGGGAGGATCCAACGGGAAGCCATGTGCGCAATGTTGCTTATAACTGTAAGCTTTTGGCGATGAGTCTTCAGTTAAGCCCAAAATTTGAAAAAGAAATTGGAAATACCTTTGTAGAGGCTATGGAGATTGTAGCACCCCTTCATGATATAGGTAAAATATCCATTCATGATAATATTTTGCTAAAACCGGGAAAACTAACAAAAGAGGAACGGGAAGTAATAAAAACCCATGCGCAGATAGGTGCAGATACGCTAATGGAGTTGTATAATGGGAATGAGCACAATGAGTATTTGAAAATGGCAATTGAAATTGCACAGTCTCATCATGAACACTGGGATGGAACAGGGTATCCTAATGGCCTTGCGAAACAAGAAATTCCTTTGGCTGCCAGGATTATGTCGGTAATTGATGTTTATGATGCACTGATGAGTGAACGATGCTATAGAAAAGCATTTACTCATAGAGAGAGCATTGAAATAATTAGTGAAGAGTCCGGAAAAAGTTTTGATCCGGAAATTATTGAGATTTTTAATAAGATTCAAAATAAATTGAAAGGGATAGAAGAACAATCCATAGAATGATAAAGAAATAGAAAAGAAAACAGCCATAGTTAGACCATGGCTGCAGGATTTTACGGCTAGTTGGCTTCCTCACTATCAAAGATATGAAAAGGAAGAGATACTGGAACAGATAAAAGCGGTAGAAGATGCCGGTTATGAGGAATGGATTTTATGGAACGGAAGTAATCACTATACCTATTAAGATGGATTAAATGCGTCCCAGATTCTGATAAATAGTTTGACTGACATCTACTTTATTCATGGTATAAAGATGTATACCGTCTACGTTATTTTGAAGCAGGTCTTCAATTTGTGCAGTTGCAAATTCCAGACCTGCTTTTTTCATGTCTTCAGCAGAGTCCGCATATTTTGCAACGAGATGAGAAAGTGAGGCAGGAACCTGGGAACCGGAGAGTTCTACGATTCTACGAATCTGAGAAGCCGAGGTAATGGGCATAATTCCCGCTGAAACAGGAACAGTAACGCCTATTTTGCGAATTTGTTCCATAAAATTATAAAAAACGGTATTATCAAAAAAAAGTTGCGTAACTAAAAAATCAATACCGGTATCCACTTTTTCCTTTAAATAATGAATATCCGCCTCCGAAGAAAGTGCCTGGGGATGTGTTTCAGGATAACAGGCGCCACCTATGGAACCAAACGGATTTTTGCGAATACATCGCACCAAATCAGCAGCATAGGTAAAGACACGTTGATTAAAATCTTTTTCACTCATTTCTTTTGGAACATCGCCACGAAGGGCAAGGACGTTTTTTACCTTATGATCTCTTAGCTGGTCTAAAAAAGTCTGCAAAGAAGAAGGATCCAGTTCGGCACAAGTTAAGTGTGCAACGGCTTCAATAGCACATTGATTCTGTATGTAGGAAGCAATATCTAAAGTTTTTTTACTAGTACTGCCTCCGGCACCATAGGTAACACTGATAAAATCGGGACCTAATTCCTTTAAGGCATCCAATGCCTTATAAATAGAAGAAATATCACTGTCTTTCTTAGGAGGAAAAACCTCCAAAGAAAAAACAGTTTTTTTGTTTTGATATAAATTTTTAATCATAAAAAAACCTCGTTTTTATTCTACGGTAACTGATTTAAAAAGCATAATAAGAGGATCACTTAAAGAGGCTTCTACTTGGGCATCAGCGTTGGTTATCAAGTGGATAACTTTGGCTCCGCGGGAACGAACCTCACGGATATTGGAAATCATTTTTCCAAAAACAGGTTCCTGTGTTGCAATGGCAGCAACCGGTTATAATAACACGATTCAATTCTTTGAATAAAATGGTATCATATGTAAACCAAATTTGTCAACAAAAAGGAGGCAGATTATAAAGACAACTGCGTAAGCCTTGCTTTTTCTGGTCAATTGTGTTAAACTTAAAAACAGATGAGAAAAGAACCGTCTATTAAGAAGGGCTTTTGATATTACGTCGTAAGGCGTTATATGAAAAGCCCTTCTTTTTTATATAATAGGAAAGTTTTCCTAGTATATAAAAAGCGCTCCGTTGTGGGTGCCCACGCCGCGCTAAGAAATATGCTTTGGCGCGAGAGTCTGCAAAGCAGACTCTTTATTCTAATTTATAGTAAAAATAGCGAACTCGTTGTATGCAAATAAAATCATTTAGGAGGAACAAAAAATGGACATGATTACAGTAGAAAAGAGAAATGCAATGACAAAGACAAAGGAACTAAGACGTGCAGGCATTATCCCTTGCGTTATTTATGGTGGAGCCTTAAAAGAATCCGTTTCTGTGCAAATGGAAAAGAGCAGTGCAAATAAACTCTTTAATCAAAAACGAGAAGGCAGTAAAATTAAAATTCAAATGGATAATCAAGTGATTCCCGTTCAAATCAAGGAAAAAACATGGAACTTTTTAAAAAGTGAAATTATCCACATTAGTTTTCAAGCTTTAAAGGCAGATCAAAAAGTAAATAGTGTAACGCATATTCTTTTACAGAACGCAGATAAAATCGCGGGAACTCTGGAAAAAATGCTATTAGAAATTCCATATTCTGCACTTCCAGCAGATATGATTGACACCATTACGGTTGACTTGGATGGCATGCCGGTTGGAAGTGCTTTAACCGTAGGAGATATTGTAGAATTTCAAAGTGAAAAAGTAGAAATAAATGTAGATAAAGATAGCATTATTTTTAGAATAAATGATAAAAAAATGGTAACAGAAGAAGTAGCAGCAGAGTAAAATTTTCTCTATTTTTTGAAAGGAGTATGGTTATAAAATGCAATTAATCGAACAAACAGTTGTTCACAAAATCTTTGGAAAAGGAACCATAACTGCGTTGACGGATAACACGGTTACCATTTGCTTTTCTCAGAAAGAAAAAAAGTTTATATATCCGGAAGCATTTGTACGTTTTTTGACTCTTAAGGATGATTTTGCTCAAAAAGAAATTATCAATATGATAAATAAAAAAAATAAAGAAGAAAAAGAACAAAAACAGGCCGATCGGGAAGCACTGGATCGAATACAGGAGCTTAGCAATTTGAAAATTACGCCGAACTCACAAGCTGCCTTCAATATTAAAACAGAATGTAAAGAGGAAGTGTTTTCTTCCTGGACGGTATCAACCGGTCATTATCTTAGCGGATATTCTAAGGGTTCACCACGAATACCTGATCGATTAAAACCAAATTCAGTTTGTCTGCTTACGGAGTGCCCAAAAGGAACGACGGAAAAAGACCGCAGAATTATAGGAGCCTTTATGGTGAAGGAGACTTTTGTCGGAAGTTTCTGCAAAGATGGTTTGATTGAAGGACATGAACTTTATAGAGTAAAATTAAAAGAAGAGGAAGCTCCCTTGTTTTGGGATTATTTTACAAAAGAAGAACAACTTCAGCGGTGGGGAAACACGGCCTTTAAATATTTTACCAATGTGAGTATTGAACGAATTTTATTTGATATAAGAAAATCTTTGTGTAATTCAGATAAAGCAGAAGAAGTGGATGCATTTTATCAGCACTTCTGTACAATTAATCGATTGATTCCCAATAATTATTAATCATGTAGTAACTAAAATAGGCGAAAAAATGCCGCTCCCAGAATGTAAAGGGGAGCGGCATTTTTTCGTTTATGTTTTTATCGTATCTTCTGTCAATTATTTTTCTTTCTGAGAATTCACTTCCTGCATTTTCATGGCTCTTACTTTAGAGGACAATCCAAATAAATTAATAAACCCTTCGGCGTCGTGATGGTCAAATAAATCTCCGGTGGTAAAACTTGCTAAAGATTCATTATATAAGGAATAAGGAGAGGTTGTTCCGGCTTTGATGATATTTCCTTTATAAAGTTTAAACTTTACTTCTCCGGTTACATATTTCTGGGTAGATTCCACAAAAGCCTGAATGGCTTCACGAAGTGGAGTAAACCATTTTCCTTCATATACAATATCTGCGAATTTATTTCCCATATCTTTTTTCATAGTATAGGTGTCACGGTCAAGAATCAATTCTTCTAACTGCTGGTGAGCTTCCATTAAGATGGTGCCACCCGGAGTCTCATAAACCCCACGGGATTTCATTCCTACCACACGATTTTCTACAATATCAATAATACCGATTCCGTGCTTGCCACCCAGTGCATTTAATTCTTTAATTAATTCTGAAACTTTCATTGCTTTTCCATTTAAGGTTTTTGGAACTCCGCTTTCAAAGGTCATGGTAATGAGTTCTTCCTGATCCGGTGCTTTTTGAGGTGAAACCCCTAAAACAAGCAGGTGCTCATAGTTGGGCTCAAGGGAAGGATCTTCTAATTCAAGACCTTCATGACTGATATGCCATAAATTCCGATCACGGCTATAGCTGGAATCCGGGGAAAATGGAAGGTGAATTCCATGTTCTTTACAATAAGCAATTTCATCTTCACGGGACTGCATGGTCCATTTATCATTTCTCCAAGCAGCAATAATCTTAAGATCCGGGGCCAAAGCCTTGATTCCAAGTTCAAAACGAATCTGGTCGTTTCCTTTTCCGGTAGCACCGTGGCAAATTGCGGAAGCCCCCTCTTTTCGGGCAATTTCAACCAAACGTTTGGCGATAACCGGTCTTGCCATAGAAGTTCCTAATAAATATTTATTTTCATAGATGGAGTTTGCCTGTACACAGGGAACCACATATTCATCACAGAATTCATCAATTACATTTTCAATATATAACTTAGAAGCACCGGAAAGACGGGCACGTTCCTGCAAACCGTCCAATTCTTCTTCCTGCCCACAGTCGATACAGCAGCAGATGACTTCATAATCAAAATTTTCTTTTAACCAAGGAATAATTGCGGTGGTATCCAATCCGCCCGAGTACGCCAGAATAACTTTTTCTTTCATAATAAGAACCTCCCTAATGTGTGTTTATCTTGCAGAATTCATAAACGTGGGTGTGAAACCCTTCACGTTTTATTTCTGCGGTAAAATTTATGTTATAAATATACACCATATATGAATAATATGCAAGTAAAAATTAAAAAAAAGGAAAAATCATTGCAATATGCAAAAAAAAGATGTATAATCATGCAAACAAGTTTGAAAGGAATGAATAAAAAATGATAAAAGCAGGAATTATTGGCTCAACCGGATATGCAGGACAGGAAATTGTCCGCTTACTTCTTGGACATAAAGAAGTAGAGATAAAATGGTATGGATCACAAAGCTATATTGATCAGAAGTACTACCAGGTATTTGGAAATATGTTTCAGCTGGTAGAAAATCTTTGCGTTGCAGAGGATATGGAAAAACTTGCCCATATGGTAGACGTGATCTTTATGGCAACACCTCAGGGATATTGTGCTTCGGTGGTTACGGAAGAAATATTAGAAAAGGTAAAAATAATTGATTTAAGTGCCGATTTTCGTATTAAAGAAGTGACCACTTATGAAACTTGGTATGGTATGAAGCATAAGGCACCACAGTTTATAGAAGAAGCGGTTTATGGTTTGTGTGAAATCAATCGGGAACTTATAAAAAAAGCCAGATTGGTTGCAAATCCGGGATGCTATCCTACCTGCTCTTTCCTTTCGATATATCCCTTGGCAAAAGAAGGAATAATTGATATGAAATCTTTGATTATTGATGCAAAATCAGGAACATCGGGGGCCGGAAGAGGTGCAAAAGTTGGAAATTTATTTTGTGAAGTCAATGAAAATATGAAGGCTTACGGGGTATCCACTCATAGGCATACACCGGAAATTGAAGAACAACTGTCCTATGCTTCTCTGGAACCCGTGGTTTTAAGCTTTACGCCACACCTAGTTCCCATGAACCGGGGAATTTTAGTTACAGCCTATGGAAATCTGAAAAAAAAGGTAGATTACCAAACGATAAGAGACTTATATGACAAGTATTATAAGGATGAATATTTTATACGTGTTCTGGATAAAGATGTGACACCGGAAACTCGCTATGTAGAAGGCAGTAATTTTACAGATGTGAATTTTAAAATTGATGAACGAACCAATCGAATCATTATGATGGGAGCTATGGATAATCTGGTAAAAGGTGCAGCGGGGCAGGCGATACAAAATATGAATTTAATGTTTGGATTTGAAGAAAAAGAAGGATTGAAACTAGTTCCTATGTTTCCATAATAAGAAGTAAAATGAAGAATCTATAAAGAACAAATTTAAAGGAGACGTGTTATGAATAAAATCGTTATAAAAAGTGTAGAAGGTGGCGTTACCGCGGCAAAAGGTTTTACAGCATCCGGTGCGGAGGCAGGAATTAAGTATAAAAATCGAATGGATATGGCACTGGTATATAGCAAAGAAAAAGCAAAGGTGGCAGGAGTTTTCACGACCAATATAGTAAAGGCAGCTCCGGTTCTATGGGACAAAGAAATTGTAGAAAAAGGGAAAGAAGTGCATGCTGTTTTATTAAATAGTGGAATTGCAAATGCTTGTACCGGTAAAGAAGGAAAAGAAATTAATGAATTTATGGCATCAGAAATGGCAGATGCACTTGCCATTAAAAAAGAAGAGGTGCTTACGGCGTCTACCGGTGTTATAGGAATGCAGATTCCAAAGGATAAAGTTAAAATTGGAATAGAAAAGCTGGTACCGGCACTTTCCCATGAAAGGGAAGGTGGAACCATGGCGGCAAAAGCTATTATGACAACGGATACCGTTAAGAAGGAGTATGCAGTAACGGTGGAAATAGAAGGAAAAGCAGTAACCATTGGAGGAATGTGCAAGGGATCGGGTATGATTCATCCGAATATGGCAACCATGTTAGGCGTGATTACAACCGATGCTAAAATAACAAAGGAACTGCTGCAAAAAGCAATTCAGCAGGATGTCAAAGAATCTTTTAATATGATTTCAGTGGATCGGGATACTTCAACCAATGATACCTATTTGATTTTAGCCAATGGACTGGCGGAAAATGAAGAAATTACCGAAGAAAATCAGGAG
Source organism: Acetivibrio sp. (assembly GCA_036658435.1). Classification (GTDB taxonomy): domain Bacteria; phylum Bacillota; class Clostridia; order Lachnospirales; family Lachnospiraceae; genus DIGJ01. Next base: position 11,542 of record JAVXEO010000028.1, on the reverse strand, counting down.
TACAAGTATTTTTGCAAAGCCCTTGCTTCGGTAACACAAACATTGGCAAAGGAAATGGCAAAGGATGGAGAGGGAGCGACGAAGCTTTTAGAGACTACCGTTTGTCATGCACAAACCCAGGAAGAAGCAAGAATTTTAGCAAAATCGGTGATTACATCCAACCTTGTAAAAACAGCAATATTTGGAAGCGATGCAAACTGGGGGAGAATTTTATGTGCTCTTGGTTATTCCGGAGCAGTTTTTGATCCGGAAACGGTAGAGCTCTGGATCCAGGGAAGGAAAGAGACGCTACAGCTTTATGGAAATGGAAGAGCAGCGGCGTATAGTGAAGAAAAGGCTAGTGCTATTTTATCAGAAAAGGAGATACACATTTTGATTAATATGCATCGGGGAGATGAAAAAGCAACTGCCTGGGGCTGTGATTTGACCTACGATTATGTGAAAATAAATGGAGACTACCGTAGTTAAAAAAAGAGAGAAGGAGAATAAAAATGGATGCATATATGGAAGAGGTTATGACAAAAGCCAGTACTTTAATTGAGGCATTGCCTTATATTAGAGAATTTAACAATAAAATTGTAGTGGTAAAATATGGTGGAAGTGCCATGTTAAGTAAGGAAAGACAGGAAAGTGTTATTCGGGATGTTGCTCTTTTAAAATTAGTTGGAATGCAGCCGGTAATTGTACATGGAGGAGGAAAGGAAATTAGCAGCTGGCTTTCTAAAATAGGAAAAGAATCTGAATTTGTAAAGGGATTTCGTGTGACGGATGAAGAAACCATGGAAGTTGCCGAAATGGTTTTAAACCGCGTCAATAAAACATTGGTGCAGATGTTAGAGAAAGTAGGCGTGAAAGCCGTTGGGATCAGTGGTAAAGACGGCAGTCTTTTAAAGGTAGAAAAAAAGAGAATGGAAGGGGAGGACCTTGGTTTTGTAGGAGAAGTAAAAACGGTTCATCCGGAGGTGGTGCATACTTTGCTGAAAAATGATTTTATCCCGGTAATTGCACCCATTGGAACCAGTGAAGATTTTGAAACTTATAATATTAATGCGGACGATGCAGCCTGTGCCATTGCAAGAGCGATTAAAGCAGAGAAGCTGGCATTTCTTACGGATACCGAAGGGGTGTACAAAAATCCGGAGGACAAAAATTCCCTGATTACGGCTATGACAGTGACAGAGGCAGAGTCTTATATAAAGGAAGGTTTTATTGGAGGCGGTATGCTTCCTAAATTACAAAATTGTATAGATGCAGTTAAAGATGGAGTCAGCCGGGTACATATTCTGGATGGAAGAATAAAGAACTGCCTTTTGCTGGAGTTCTTTACACAAAGAGGAATTGGGACTGCAATTTCAAATAATAAACGCTACTCCAATGAAGAGTAAAACGTAAACCAATAAGAAGGGAATAACAAGATGAATACTTATATTAATAAGGCAGAGGAAAATCTGATTCATACCTATAATCGCTACCCGATTGTGCTGGAACGGGGAGAAGGAACGCATTTGTATGATATAGAAGGAAAAAAATATTTGGACTTCACTTCCGGAATTGCAGTTTTTGCATTGGGATACGGAAACAAAGAGTACAATGAGGCACTGAAAAATCAGGTAGATAAACTTTTACATACTTCCAATTATTTTTATTCAGTGCCAATGGCAGAGGCAGCAGAAAAAATAACAAAGGCATCGGGGATGGATCAGGTATTCTTCTGCAACAGCGGAACGGAGGCAAATGAAGGAGCCATTAAAGTTGCCAGAAAATACACCTATAAAAAAGGTCAGAAGGAGCGCTTTGAAATTATAGCGATGCAGCACTCCTTTCATGGAAGAAGTACGGGAGCATTATCGGTAACCGGAAATGAAGCCTATCGAAAAGCTTTTGAACCGTTGGAAACTGGGGTGAAGTTTGCAGTATTTAATGATTTGGAAAGTGTAAAAGCTCTTGTGAGTGAAAAAACCTGCGCAATTATTATGGAACCGGTGCAAGGAGAGGGAGGAATATATCCAGCCACAGAAGAATTTATAAAAGGAGTTCGGGAACTTTGTGATAAAAAGGATATGCTTTTAATTTTTGATGAAATTCAGTGTGGAATGGGAAGATGTGGAAGCCTATATGCATTTCATCAGTATGGAGTGACACCGGATGTCCTGACTACGGCAAAGGCTCTTGGCTGCGGGGTTCCGGTAGGTGCATTTTTAACAAAAGGAAAGGCAGACGGCGTGTTGGAAGCAGGGGACCACGGAACTACCTACGGAGGCAATCCATTTGCTATGGCGGCAGTAAGTAAGGTACTGGATTTATTTGAAAAGGAAGGAATCGTAGAACATGTAAGAAAGATTTCCACTTATTTAGAAGCCAGCCTAGATCAACTTGTGGAGAAGTATGACTTTATCTTGGAACGCCGTGGAAAAGGACTGATGCAGGGACTAGAATTTACAATTCCCGTTGGAAATATCATAAAAAAAGCAATGGACAATGGAGTAATTTTAATTAATGCAGGAAGCCATGTAATTCGATTTGTTCCTCCTCTTATTATTGAAAAAGAAGATGTGGATGAGATGATGGAAAGGTTAGAAGCCATTTTAAAGGTAGAGAAATAAAGAAAAATAAAGAAAAAAAGAGAGTAAAGCATTTGAAATCAGGACATACTGTAAGTAAAAAGGAGAGCTTTTATGTGGGGCTTTATACTTGCAATGATTTCAGGTGCTTTAATGAGTATACAAGGTGTCTTCAATACGGGTGTAACGAAAGAAACGAGTATATGGATTTCAGCAGGCTTTGTTCAATTTTCCGCATGTTTGGTGTGCGTGGCTGCCTGGTTTATAACCGGAAAAGAGAGCCATGTACTGGACCTACTTCAAGTAAGTCATAAATACATGCTTCTTGGCGGCGTTATGGGAGCATTTATTACCTTTACGGTAATTCAAAGTATAGGGGCTCTGGGACCGGCAAAATCTGCAATATTTATTGTAGTAACCCAGTTGTTTGTATCCTATCTAATGGAACTTTTTGGGCTGTTTGGAATAGAAAAAGTAAACTTTGAATGGAGAAAATTAATTGGATTAGGCATAATAATAGTTGGGGTTTTTACTTTTAAGTGGAAATAATTGTTTCCCTATTGTAAAGTTTGGACTAATTGTGTAGAATAAAGCTATATCTTAATCTGTTTGGTATAGAGGGCTTTATACACAGGGAGTTTGGATATGGATAAAAAAAATTGGATTTGTTATATACTTATTTTTACGATACTAAGCAGCGGCGCCTATTTCTTGTTAAGAAAGTCTTTCAGTCCAAAGAAGGACGGGATGGTAGAAGATACTTTTTTTTCAGAAGAAGAATGGGAAGATGAAGATAAGGATGAAAAAAAAGAAAAAAGAAAAACAGAGAATGCAAGGGAAAGTGTAGATACTAAAAGTATAGAAAGCATAGATACGAAAAGCATAGATACTAAAAGTATAGAAACCATAGAAGTTTATATTTGTGGTGCAGTTAAAAATCCAGGGGTATATGCGTTAAAGACCGGGGACCGGGTGAACGATGCAATAGAACGTTCCGGGGGCCTTTGTGATGACGCGGATTTGGAAGATTGGAATTTGGCAGCTAAGATTGAAGATGGTGGAAAAATTTGCATTTTAACCAAAAAAGAAGCCAAAAAGAGAAGGAAAGAAATGAGCCAAAAGGAATCTCTGACAAAAGAAAGCAAAGAAACGGCAGAGGTATTGGAAACATCGGAATCGGATGGAAAAGTGAATATCAATACGGCATCGAAAGCAGAATTGATGACCTTAACGGGGATTGGTGAGGCAAAAGCAGAAGCAATCTTGTCTTATCGAGAAAAAAATGGAACTTATGGAAGCTTGGAGGACCTTATGAAAATCGAAGGAATAAAAAGCGGCGTTTATAATAAAATAAAAGATTATATTAAGTTATGAATCAGAAAGGCAGGAAGAGCAGGTGGCAAAAAAAGTGCTGGTTGTGGATGATGAAAAATTAATTGTAAAAGGAATCCGTTTTAGTTTAGAACAAGACGGAATGGAAGTAGATTGTGCTTATGATGGAGAAGAGGCACTGAATATGGTAAGGCAGAAGGTGTATGATGTTGTACTGCTAGACGTGATGCTTCCTAAATTTACCGGATTTGAGGTATGCCAACAGATTCGAGAATTTTCGGACATGCCGGTTATCATGCTTACAGCCAAGGGTGACGATATGGATAAGATTCTGGGTCTTGAGTATGGTGCAGATGATTATATTACAAAGCCTTTTAATATTTTGGAAGTAAAGGCACGAATTAAAGCCATCATGAGAAGAAGCGGAAGCAAGCAGACAAAAGAAGAACCTTCTAAAATGGTAGAGTTTGGGGATCTGCGTGTGGATTGTGAAAGCAGAAGAGTTTATATTGAGAATAAAGAAGTAAACTTAACCGCAAAGGAATTTGACTTGCTGGAACTTTTGATGTTTAATGGGAACAAAGTATACAGTCGTGAAAATCTGTTAAATTTAGTATGGGGATATGACTATCCGGGAGATGTGCGTACGGTGGACGTTCATATCCGTCGTTTGCGTGAAAAAATAGAGAGCAATCCAAGTGAACCGAAATATATACATACGAAATGGGGAGTTGGTTATTATTTTCAAAAATAGAAAAAAAGGGAAAATTTATAAGAGCCTGCGTTTGCAGGTCTTTATTGTTGTCTTCATTGTTGGAATTTTTCCGGTGTATTTTTTTTCTACGATTTTACTAAGCACGTACCAGTCACAGGCAATTACAAACCGGGTGGCAGAATTGCAGGAGAGAAGTGGAATTATATCCAATTTGCTAATATCGACAGGATACTTCGTGGGAACAGAGGGTGTGGATATTACAGAAGTGGAGGAGGAAATCACCCAGGTTGCAGAAGGCTATCATGGGAGGATTGTTATTGTAGATAAGAATCTCCATATTGTGAAAGATACGTATGGCTTGGAGGAAGGAAAAACCATTATTTCCGCCCAGGTGATTTCTTGTTCCAGGGGAACGGCGAATAACTATACCGATTATGAGAATCAGTATGTGGAACTGGTAAATCCAATTATTAATAGCAAAACAAAAGAAAATGTAGGAACTATTATTATGAGTTTTTCCATTAAAAATATTTTCGAATTATATGATGCTATTTACCAGAAGGCAGCGGTTTTGAGTATGACTATATTTATAGTTGTGGCAATATTGGCCTATCTTTATGCAATCTTTGTGTCCAGACCACTGGCAAAAATTGCGGGAGCTATTGACCATGCTACGGATGGTTACTTAGACGATAAGGTGTCCATACAAGGATATAATGAGGTTAAGAGAATAGCAGATTCTTTTAATCATCTTTTGACCAGACTCCAGACATTGGAAAAATCCAGACAGGAGTTTGTATCCAATGTGTCCCATGAGCTTAAGACGCCCATCACTTCCATGAAAGTACTTTCAGATTCCCTTCTTATGCAGGACGAGGTGCCGGCAGAACTTTATCGCGAATTTATGCTGGATATTGCAGAAGAAATTGAGCGGGAAGACAAAATTATAAATGACTTGTTATCTTTGGTAAAACTGGATAAAACAGCCGGTGAAATGAATATTTCCCAGATTAATATTAATGATCTTCTGGAACAGATTTTGAAACGTCTGCGTCCAATTGCTGCAAAGAGAAATATTGAGCTGGTATATGAAAGCTTTCGACCGGTTATGGCAGATGTGGATGAGGTAAAACTATCTCTGGCGATTAGTAATCTGATTGAAAATGCAATAAAGTATAATTTTGATGATGGCTGGGTAAGAGTATCCCTAAACGCAGATCATAAATTCTTTTATATTACCGTAGCGGATTCCGGTGTTGGAATTCCAGAAGAATTACAAGACCAGGTGTTTGAACGATTTTATCGTGTGGATAAAGCAAGGTCGCGTGAAACGGGAGGTACTGGTCTTGGACTATCCATTACAAAAAGTGCTGTGCTTATGCACCGTGGTGCAATCAAGGTTTATAGCAAGGAAAAAGAGGGAACAACCTTTACGGTTCGAATTCCACTAAATTATATTGCATAAGAAGGTAGAATAAAGAGTAAATGGAGAGGATTTAATGTGAAGAAACGTATAAACATATTGATTTTGCTTTCCCTTGCAATCTGTTTAATGGGATGCAAAAAAGAAAACGAAAAAGAAAAAAATATAGAAAACCAAGAGTCAAAGACTTATATTTATTATTTGGACAATAAAGAAACCCAGGTAGTAAGAGAAGCCTATTCACCAAAGGGAAACACTACAAAAGAACAGCTTTCGGAGTATGCAAAAGCCTTAAAAGAAAAGAAACCGAAAGACTTGACTTATAAAAAAGCGCTGCCTGATATTGTAACCATGACGGTGAATGAAGACATTGAGAATGAACAACTTACCCTTTATTTTGATAACACATATTTCAATCTTACCGGGGCTTCTGAGGTTTTATGCCGTGCTGCAATTGTAAAGACTTTTTGTCAAATTGAGGGTGTAAGGTATGTAGAGTTTGTTGTAGATGGACAACCACTAAAGGACAGTAAAGATGTTCCCATTGGCTTTATGCAGGCAGAGGATTTTATTGATAATACAGGGGGAGAAACAAAATATGAACAAAATGCAGTCGTTGTGTTATATTTTGCAGACGAGAGTGGAAAAAAACTCGTTGATACCAGAGTAAAGATCAAGTATGATGGAACGATTCCTTTAGAACAACTGGTAATCAACCAGCTGATTAAAGGCCCAGAGAGCATTGAAGGGGTAAAAAAGGGAGAAATTCTTCCAACCATACCAAATAAAACCCTGTTAAATAAAATTACAGTAAAAGACAGTGTTTGTTATGTTGATTTCAATGAAAACTTTCTGAAAGGACGAAAAGGTATTTCTAATCGTGTCATTATTTATTCGATTACCAATTCATTAATTGAAATTCCTGAAGTCAGCAAGGTGCAGTTTACTATAAATGGGGAACAGGTAATCAATTTTGGAGATGGAATCCGTTTAGATATGCCAATAGAACGTAACTTGGATATTGTAATAAAAAGTGAATAAGGAGGATGCTATATTAAAAGACCATTGATTTTTGCTGGTGCTTTCCTTATTTTAATTAGTTTGCTGGTAGCAATACCGAAAAGTCCTTTGGATGGGACATTTGAAACTACAGTAGAGGGAAACCTTAGTGGAAGGGTAGAATCACTTACACAAAAAGAAAATGGAGTCAGTGTTGTACTATCTAAGGTTTCCTTTTGCAAGGAAAAAGAAAAGGAAAGTTATGCTTTAAATAAAGTTCTTGTTTATTTTTCTGAAACAGAGGAAGAAAACAGCTTTTATCAGAAAAATAAAATCTGCCCAGGGAATCGCCTTTTGATTAAAGGAACCCTGTCAAAATTTCAATTACCCAGAAATCCGGGTGAATTCAATTCGTATTATTATTATAATAGCAAGGGAATATCCTATCAAATGCTTGCATCTTCTTACAAAATAACAGATAGCAGGGTGAACTTTCCAGGTGCTTTTTTTCAAAATAAAAAAGATAAGATAAGGAAAACATTTGAAACCTGGTTATCAAAGAAAGATGCAGGCCTTGTACTTGCCATGTTTTTTGGAGAAAAACAGGGCTTAGACAAGGATGTAAAAAGACTATATCAAAAAAATGGAATGGGTCATTTACTGGTAGTTTCTGGACTGCACATTTCATTGATTGGAATGGGAATTTATAAAGGAAGTCTTATTTTATTCCAACGAAAGAAACTGGCTGCGGTTCTGGGAATTTTAAGTATTTTTATATATGGATTTCTCACCGGTTTCGGAATTTCAAGCAGCCGTGCAGTTATTATGACGTTTCTCAGCTTTATTGCAATTTTAATGGGACGCACTTATGATATGATATCTGCCACTGCGTTAAGCGCTGCAATACTTCTTGCTCTTCATCCTTTGGAAATACGCAATGCGGGATTCTTACTTTCTTTTGGAGCAATTCTTGGAATTGCAGTGGTTTATCCGGAACTACGTTCTGTTTTTGTTATTAAGAAAAATAAGATACTGGAATCCTTCCTTGTGAGCATAGCCGTACAGCTGGTAACACTGCCCATTTTGCTATCTGCGTTTTATGAATATCCCTTATATGGAATATTCATTAGTCTTCTGGTACTTCCCCTTCTTTCTCTACTGGGAGGTTTTGTCTTTTCAAGCGCTTTTGTAGGATGCTTTTCTATTTCTTTTTCAGCTGTGTTTGCCGGAGGAATCTGGATTATTCTTAAGGTATATGAAGCCGTTGGTGAATTATTTATACAACTTCCCTTTGCAATTCAGGTAACAGGAAAGCCACAAAGAAGCTTTTACTGGTGTTATTATATATTGTTAGGAATTACCTTGCTTTTTTCACATTTTTTTTCAAAAAAAAGAGTGTGGATTCTTCTTGTATTTTTATTTTTTATTCCCATACTTCCTAAAAATCCAGGACTGCAGGTGACATTTCTTGATGTAGGGCAGGGAGATGGAATTTACATTGAAACGAAAGAAGGACTTAAAATATTAATGGATGGGGGAAGCGTAAGCAAAAAAAAACTTGGGGAATATACGTTAGAGCCATTTTTAAAATCCCAGGGATGCAGCCAACTGGATTATGCTATTTTTTCTCACCTAGATGAAGACCATGTGAGCGGAATCTACGAACTGATGGAACAGAGCAAAAAGGGAGGAATAAAAATAAAAGAAATTTTGCTGTCAGAAATGGTAGTAAAAGATCAAGCCTATGATACCTTATGTAAGGAGAGCAGACGATATAAAATACCCATTCACTTTATAAAACAAAATGGTTGTCTGAAAAAGGGGAAATTAAGAATCTATGGCATTCATCCGGAGACCATAGAAAAGGAAGACCGAAATGAATCTTCTTTGATACTGGAAATTTTTTACGGAAAGTTTTCCCTGCTATCCATGGGTGATTTGGGAAAACGGGAGAATGAAATTGTTCCTTTTCTAAAAAAGAAATCCTATTATATATTAAAGGCCGGACACCATGGATCCAAATATGCAACCAGTGAATTTTTTTTACAACAGGTAAATCCGGCTTACACTATTATTTCCTGCGGAGAAAGAAACAGATATGGACATCCGTCTGAGGAAACATTAGAACGGCTGGAAGAGGCAGAAAGTCGGATTTTATATACAAAAACAAGTGGAGCCATCCAGTTTGCAACGGATGGAGAGCACGCATGGATAAAGACAAAGATGGAATTGTAACCCTTTCGGAGCTGACAAGGAAATTAGGACTTGATTATTTTTAAAATACCTTGTAGAATAGAAAAGGACTTAAGTAAGAATTGAGGTGCAGATATGCAGATTATAAAGGAAGATATTAAGAATAACCAATATAAACCTGTATATTTACTGTGTGGAACGGAAGAGTATTTAAAAAAGCTATACCAGGATAAACTAAAGGATGCCATTCTTTCAGAGAGTGATGAGATGAATTTTTCCTACTTTGAAGGAAAGGGAATTGAGGAAGGGCGAATTATAGAAATAGCGCAGACCTTGCCATTTTTTAGTGATAGACGTATGATATTGGTAAAAAATAGCGGCTTTTTTAAGAACCAAAATGGATTGTCCGAGGTAATCAAGGAATTTCCGGAGAGCACAGTGACAGTTTTTGTTGAATCAGAAGTGGATAAAAGAAGTAAGCTTTTTAAAGCAGTGAAGCAAATTGGTTATATTTCAGAAATGAATGGTATGGATGAAAGAAATTTAAAGCTTTGGCTATCTTCTTTGTTAAATCAGCAGCACAAGAAAATCACAGAACAAACTGCAGCTTATTTATTAAGTAAGTCGGGTACGGATATGAAGAACCTGTCCAATGAAATTGAAAAATTAATAGGTTATGCCTATGATAGGGAAGTAATTACCATAGAGGATGTGGAAGCTATTTGTACCACACAGGTTACTGGTAAGATATTTCAGATGATAGATGCCATTGGTTCGCATAAGCAGACAGAAGCATTAAGATTATATTATGATTTACTTGCCCTTCGTGAGAAACCTATGTCAATTTTATTTTTATTAAGCCGGCATTTTAATATTTTGTTGCAAATTCATGATTTATCCAAAGAAGGAGAGAACAGCTCTTTGATGGCATCTAAAATAGGGATTCCACCTTTTGCGGTGAATAAATACAGGTCACAGATTAAGAACTTCAAAAGAAGCCAGTTAGTTGAAATATTAGAAGATTGTATACAGACAGAAGAAAACATTAAAACCGGCAGATTGGCAGATACCATGGGTATTGAATTATTGATTGTCACCTATAGTAGAGCCTCTTAATTACTTTTGCATTCTATTCAAAGATTTGTTTCCAAAAAAACCTTTGAGTAAGAATATATAAGGAGCGGTATCGAAGTGGTCATAACGGGACTGACTCGAAATCAGTTGAGCTGCAAGGCTCCGTGGGTTCGAATCCCACCCGCTCCGCTATAGTAGACAAACCTATTTTTACGCAAGTAAAAGACAGGTTTGTCTATTTTTATGCCCTAAAATGAGCTTTTCGACGGTGCAATGCTTTAGAATTACCATAAAATTCAATTCCTCCATTGTCACGCTCTGCTCAAAGCTGTAAAAGGTCAAAAACTCTGCAAACGACAATGGCAGTAAAAGGATCTCTACATATCTGCCCGGCAGCAGGGTGGAAAACTCCGAGGAGAGCAGGTAGGCATTTGAGCCTGTAATGTAAATATCCACATCAAAGTCCAGTCGAAAGGACTCGATTGCCTTTTCCCAATGGGTGACTGCTTGCAGCTCATCAAAAATCAGATAATTCTTTTCACCCTTCACAATATGGCTACTCACGTAATCGTAAAAAGCGAGATAAGAGAGCAAATCTTGATGCTGCCCTGAAACCGCATTACCTCGTCCGCCACCATCTGTGCAATCATGCGAATGCTGACACGCATCCAGAAGTCGTCCTCCGGCAGGAAAGCCTGTCAATAAGCGGTCTGCTATGCAAATGGACACGGCAAATACGAAAAATAACACAAGAAAGTACAGGATAAAACAATCTGACGTAATATGTATCAGAATAATTTATTCTGTACCTTCTTTTAATTTGAAGAAAAAAGGATGATTAGGGGGAGGTAATTTGACGAATAACACCAGATGCAGCAACTCCGCTTGGCAGAATTGTTTGGGAACAATTCCAGTGTGCTGGCGGCTGCTCTTTTGAAATTGCCGTGTGTATTGCATGCAATATAAATCATTTTTTTCACTCTCTTATATGTTCAATATCTCTTCACTCCATTAAATCCTGCATTTCGCAGCCCAGCGCTTTTGCCAAGCTGAGCAGCGTGCCTGCCTGCGCCTTGTTAATATCATTTTGTCTTTGCTCGTATAGCTGAACCATACGAAGAGCCACGCCTGAGTGCTCCGCAAGCTGACCTTGAGTAAATCCTCTCGCCTTTCTGATCGTAGTAAGCTTTGAGGGCTTCTCTGATTTATGGCGGCTGATGATTTCATTTGCGGTATCCACAAACT
>JAVXEO010000027.1:0-26963 GCA_036658435.1 Acetivibrio sp. | reverse complement strand
ATAATTTTGACCGGCTGTTTTATCCCAATACGGTGTTACTCCATGATCAATCAAAACATTCTTACCCTTTGTCATTCCATAGGCTTCGCTGCTTACCGTGATCTGTTCCCCTTCCATAACTTCCTTCCATAATCTTGTGTAGAAGGGAATTCCAATAATGGTCTTCTCCGGTGGAACTTCCTTCAGCGTATTTTTAATGGCATCGGTAAAATATCCTATGGAAGATACCGAACCACTCTCTTTCGAGCCCCCGGTATGTTCATCGTAAGCCATTGTAATCACATAGTCCGCCAAAATTCCCTGTTCTTTTCTATCATAATAATCCGTATATCCCGGTGAATAATTATCGATCGATAATACAATCCCATTGCTTCTGCATTTTACCGAAAGTTCCCGAACAAATTGGATAAAATGAGGGGCTGCCTTTGATGAGATTTTTTCAAAGTCAAGATTCAGTCCATCTAAGTTATATTTAATTGCAGAAGCAATTAACTCATTGGCAAGTTTCTCACGGCGGGAAGTATAAGACAAAAGTTCATAGGTGTTTACATTCTTAGTATCAAAGTCATCACATAAGGCCCATACTTCTACACCAATACTATGCGCACGGTTTACATAAGTTTCACTTGCCAGGGACGTAATTTCTCCTTTGTTGTTTGCCAGTGAAAACCACGTTGGCGATACCGTAGTTACTCCCTTTGTTGCATCCAAAAGATTCAGCAAATAATCGTTTGCCTGTTGGTTGGTTACCTGATGCCACACTAAATTTATCTTATAATCCTTTGAAATAGAAGGATACACTTCCTCTTTATAATCAGAGGTATATTGAAAGGGTTTCGCTTCTTTCAAGCGATTCTTCTTCACGAAACCAATTACCCCGTCTTCTGTTATGACCTGAATAAAGGAAGCCGCCTTCTTTTTGTCCTCCTTTTCCTGCTTTAAATAAACAAGAAAATCTCCTTCTTTTAAGTCCTTGAGGATAGCACTCTTAATTCCAGGTTCCTTTCGAAGTTGTGTATCTTTCTTTACAGTCGAAGCGGAATATTTTTTTTCATAATCATAAGAAAAAACCATACGATTGGGATTTTCATAAAAACTAGTTTTGATATTGGAAAACATCGCAACATAGTCCACCGCTATATAGGTAGTTTCTCCCACTATTTTCACAATGGGATATTCGGTATTTGTTTTGCTTTTATTGATATAATACTTCTTTTCTCCGACTTCCGCTTTCATTACTTCCGTAGCCGTTGTATAAATTAATATATTTTCATTTGCATCAAAATAAAATCGCTTATTAAAGAGCTTCGTAACCGTCTCGTAATCAATGTATGCCTTTCCATCTATATAGAGTCCTTTTTTCTCATATAATTTATCCTGCATAATAAGTAAAATTTCATTGTCTTCTACCGGATAATACTCTGTAAGTTTCATTCTTTCCTTACTGGGCATAAACTTTTTTGTCATAATGGCTATTAAAATAATAACGATTACCGGAACAATCAGGAAAATCATAACTTTTATCTTCTTTTTTTGTTCTTCCATCTGTAAATCTCCTCTTCTTATGTAGTGTAGTTTCTTATGTTTTTATTTATCTTAGTATAACACCTCTTTGTACGAGAGACAAGATACACAGAAAAATTTAAGAAACGACCGGAATACATTTTCTTAATCCGGTCGTTTTTTGGTATAGAGGGCTTAACTCCTTATTCATTTATTATCTTAACTCTGTCAAATATAATTTCTATAATTTTTCCTTTATCATCTTCTAAATAGTCTTCCATGTAGGTTTCCTCTTCTTCTAACACCGGAAATCTTCCTGAATTGTAACCATTATAGTACCTTCCGTCTACCTGTACCAAAATTCCCTTCTCCAAGGCAGACTGCATCTCTTCCAATACCCAGTTAATGTTCATATTCCCCCATCTGCATATAGTTTACGCCTTAAAATGAAAGGTGCACCTCAACTTAATTTTAAATATAAGGAGGTCATGTATGTTTGTGAGACGTTTTCACTTTATTGGCGTTTTACGTTATCATGTGCTTTAATACCCGTTGTGTATCTTTATCCGGAAGTGTTGATAATGAACAGTACCCGATTCCGCTCTCATCAAAGTTATAAAGGTGTATCCAGTTTTCTTCTGAAAAAATCTTTATTTTTTGCTGCATAGAATCTTCCTGCCACAGTGCATGGGTTCCAATTAAGATTTTTCTGGTGCACCAGTTAAGTTCCTGACTTTTTCCAACCAGGTTTTCTCCAAAATCAATGACAACAAACTTGTTTTCTGCTATTATTTTTTCTAAATTCTTTTTATCGACATTTTTTACATACTGCACCCCTTTCCACATAAAAGAATCTTCCTGCCTGTCATACAGTACTTCTTCTATTCGTGTGAAATCTTCATGCAGATTATATTCTGCCAACACAACTTTTTGTTGTTTTTGTTTTGCCGCATACTCTGCCAGTAAAATAGCCGTATGGGTAACCCCTACACCGGATTTTGTACCAACCAGACCTATGACTTTATTTTCTTTATGAGGTGTATCCCTTTTTAATTCCTTCTGTAGCGCAGCCATTGTCTGATATCGCTGTATGGGAAAATACATAAGGCACTTTTCCATTATATTCTGCATTTTTTTTGAGCATATGACCTTTGACAACTGGACGGATAAGTCTTTTCTTTTTCCGGAATAACTTTTTCCTGTATAAAGGAAGTATAAAACCGCTCCCACCCCATAAATATCGGTACGTGTATCCAGCCTTCCCGAGGTGTACTGCTCCGGTGCTGCATAACCTTTCGTTCCATATATTTCTTTTTCCAAAATACCCGGATGAAAAAAAACAGCCGTACCAAAATCAATTAATTTGATGGTCCCCTCTTGTATTATAATATTTCCCGGTTTTAAATCTAAGTATAAAATAGGTGGATTTTGTGAATGTAAGAACTGAAAGACCTGGCATAGCTGACCTAAATAATCTCGTATGGTGTCTTCTGAAAGAGTTCTCTGACTCAGACGAAATGTCTTTAAAGATTGCCCTTCTATATACTCCTCTATCATATAAAAATAGGTGTCATCTTCCTCCAAATCATAGATAATAGGAATATTAGGGTGTTTAAGAATTTGCAGAATCTGTATCTCCTGTTTTTCCTGTCCTGTGGCATACTTTTTTAAGATTCGTTTTATAGCTCGATATGTGTTGAGCCTTATGTGTAAAGCCAAAAAGACCTCACTGCTTCCACCCTGTCCAAGGGTTTGAATAATGCGATACTTATCAAACCATACAGCCGTAATAAAAAAACCTCCCTTCTTTTTTTATTTTTTACACCTCATATTGGTATTATAACATATTTACAAGTTCTGTCAAGTGTGTTTTAGTTGACTTTATTTAAAATATAACTTATACTTTTGTTAAATCACACATACACTAATTTAACAGAAAAGGATGTGATTGTATGAAAATAGAAAAAATCAGTGATAATCAAATTCGTTGCACCCTCAGCAAAAAAGATTTATCAGAACGGCAGTTACGCATTAGTGAGCTGGCATATGGTACTGAAAAAGCAAAAGAGCTTTTTCACGATATGATGCAGCAGGCATCTTACCAATTTGGTTTTGAAGCGGAAGATATTCCTTTGATGATTGAAGCAATTCCCATGTCCGGAGATTCTCTTGTTCTCGTCATTACTAAAGTAGAAGATCCGGATGAATTAGACACCCGGTTTTCAAGTTTTTCTCCGGAGCAGGAAGACTATGATTTTTCTTCTGAAGAAGAGGAAGAGGATGTTGTTTATGCCGACGAGATTCTGAATTGTTTTAATCAAATACATGACATTTTAGGTGAGGATGAAGATCTCACAGACATCATTTCCGGTGAAGAATCTTTGTCTCCTGATTCTTCAAATGGTATTGTAGAATCTACGGTGACAACACAGACAAACCTGACAAAGTTCTATGCCTTTACCACCTTAGGAGAATTCAGCCATCTTGCTGAACATATTGTTTCGTCTTACTATGGGCTTAATAGTTTGTACAAAGATAGTACAACCGGCATCTATCATTTGGTTATCAGTAAATCTCAGCATACACCTGAGGAATTTAACAGAATTTGCAATATTATTTCCGAATATGGAAAAGCAGAAAAAACCACATATGCAAGTTACTCTTACTTTGAAGAACACTTTCAGTCTATTATCAAGGATAAAGCCATTCAAGTAATGGGTAATTTATAAAAAGAACCCCAAATCCTATTGGGGTTCTTTTTTTACTCTGGGGTTTCATTTTCAACAGACTCTTCTACCGGAGGAGTTTCTTCCGGTGTTTGACTTGGCTCAGGATTTTTTTCATCCTCCAAATTTTCATTGTTGCCAAGATCCTCTTTCTCATCCGGAATCGTTTCTTCCGGAGTTGGCGTTGGTTCTTCTCCTTCCAGTGGTTGGTCCAGATCCTGTATATTTTCATCCATAACATCTTCCACATTTTCGGTGTCTTCCGCATTTTCTTCTGGAACTTTCTCCTCTTCATTCTCCTTCGTCTCCTCTATAGTGGGGAGGTCTTTGGAAATGTAAGAAGCAAATCCAATATCCTCTAGACCTTCATGTGCTTCTGTCATATATGTACGCCATATGGTTCCCGGATACGTTGAACCCGCCAAAGAATCCAGGCGCTTTGGAATATCGTAACCCACCCATACACTGGTTGTATAGTATGGTGTATATCCAACAAACCATCCATCTTTTTTATCATCCGTCGTTCCTGTTTTTCCTGCGCAGGACATATTGGGAATCCCAAGTCCTCTTCCTGTTCCTCTTGAAATAACTCCCTTTAGCACATCCGTCATAGCCCTTGCTGCCTCTGCTTCATAAACAATCTTTGTTTCCGAAACATCACTGACTATTTCGTTTCCCCTTGCATCTACAATGGATACAATACAAGTTGCCTCTCGAAAAACTCCTTCATTTTCCAAAGTTGCAAATGCCGAGGCCATCTCCACTGTACTGACTCCATTGGTAAATCCACCCAGCGCTGCTGCCGGATAATAATCATTTTTTGATATTTTAGCAAAATTCATATCCAATAAATATTGCAGCCCCACTGCCGGTGTCAGTTCTTCAAAAAGATTCCAGGCTACGGTATTTTTTGACTGCTCCACTGCCGTTCGAATGGTAATATTGCCGGAATATCTACCACTTGAATTTTTAGGGCCACCTTCCACTTTTGCATCCTTTACCATTGTGTTTGGTGTATATTCCTGTTCAAATATAGGAGTATATACAATTAATGGTTTAATTGCGCTTCCCGGCTGGCGATAGCTTTGATAGGCCCGGTTTAGTGTATAACCGGTTACGTTCTGGGATCTTCCCCCAACAATAGCCACGACCCGTCCATTTTTGTTATCAATACTGGTAGCCGCACTCTGCAGGTCATAAATTCCTTCTTCATTTTTATCCTGAAAATCTACCAAGGCATCATCAATTGCTTTTTGCAGCTGTTTTTGTTTTTTCATATCAATAGAGGTATAAATACGATATCCTCCACTGTAGAGCCATTGCTGACACATAGCATAAACCGTATCATATCGTTCCTGGTATCTTTCACTTTCTTCCTGAGAAGAAAAAGAATAACGGAAGGTAAATCCCTGGCTTTTCATTAAAGCACGGATCGCACAATTATACACATAGGTTTCTATATAGTTTTGTTTTTTATTTTTTGTCACTTTTAAAACAATTTCTTCTTCTACCGCTTCCCGGTAAGCCTCATCTCCTAAAGCTCCATCCTCTTTCATCTGACCCAAAATACGGTTTTTTCTTCCGATTGTATTCTCCATATGTTCAAAGGGATCGTGGAGTGTTGGGTTATTGGGAATGGCACAAAGAAAGGCTGTCTGTGCCAGAGAAAGTTCATTCACTTCCTGGCTGAAATACCCTTTGCTCGCTGCTCCAATTCCATAATATCCGTTTCCAAAATAAATATTATTAAGATAAAATTCCAAAATTTGATCTTTGGTATATTTTTTTTCCATTTCCAAGGCAATAAAAATTTCTTTTGCTTTTCTTTGCCAGCTTACCTCATGGGTTAAAAATGTATTGCGGGCAATCTGCTGGGTAATGGTACTGGCTCCCTGGGTTACCTCGCCATGATTATCCACATAGGATTTTGCGGCTCGAATAATTCCTTTTATGTCAATTCCCTTATGTTTTCGGAACTTTTTATCTTCTATGGAAATCATTGCCTGTTTTGCATCCTCTGGCAGCCTGTCATATTCCAGATAATACGTGTCTTTTTCACCCTTTAAAGTTGTAATCAGTTTTCCTTTTGTATCGTATACTTCACTGGTCTCTGATTGGCGGAAGGTTGCTGTTGTAGACTGGCGCACTAAATCAACGGCCTCTGCATGAAGTTTAATTACTTCTTTTCCATATTTCATATAAATAAGAATTCCACCTGCTAACAGCGTAAGCAATGCTAATAAAAGTATCACCTTTAAAATTAGTTTTACTCTCTGTCTTCCCGGCGAACTCTTCTTTTTCTTCTTCTTTTCCATAAAATCACCTGCTAACTTCGATCCATCAAATTACTGAGTTTTGCAAACTGTGCTAGTGTAAGTGCTTCTCCACGAATGTTTGGAGATACTCCCAGCTTCCCGATTGCTTCTGCAATTTCCTCTTTTGCAATGTCTATTTCCGTTGAATTATTAAGTCCGTTTAGTAAAGTCTTTCTCCTTTGATTAAAAGAAGCGCGAATCAATTGAAACATGAATTTTTCATTCTTTACTTCAACCGGTGCTTTTTCATATCTCTTTAAATTAATTACCGCAGAACCCACGCTTGGTCTTGGCATAAAGCAGTTAGGGGGTACATTTGCCGCAATCTCCGGTTTTGCATAGTACTGCACCGCCAAAGAAAGGGCACCATAGTCCTTTGTCCCCGGTCCTACCTGCATACGGTCTGCCACTTCTTTTTGAACCATAACCGTAATGCTGTCAAGAGGTACATGGCTTTCAAATAAGCCCATAATAATGGGGGTTGTAATGTAATAGGGAAGATTGGCAACTACCTTTATGGGTCTTCCTTCATTTTTTTCCATGGCAAGTTTATTTAAGTCCATTTTTAAAATATCCTCATTGATTACCTCTACATTTCCATACGCCCCTAAGGTCTCTTTTAAAATCGGTATTAACTTTTTATCAATCTCAACTGCAACCACTTCTCTTGCATTTTCGCAAAGATATTGCGTCATCGTTCCAATTCCCGGTCCAATTTCTAATACAAAATCTTCCTTTGTAATTCCTGCTGCCTGTATAATTCGTTCCAGCACATGTGGATCAATCAAAAAATTTTGTCCAAATTTCTTCTGAAAATTAAAATTGTATTTTTGAAGGATTGCAATTGTATTTTGTGGTATCCCTAAATTCGCCATTTTTTACCTCATTCATTTTATATATGGTACATTCGTCTTGCATTTTTTTCAGTTTCTTCTATTACCTCATCATAATCCAAACCTTTGATTTTAGCAATCTCCTCTATAACATAACGTAAGTTTAGGGACGAATTTCTTTCTCCCCTGTGAGGCTCCGGTGCCATATAAGGGCAATCCGTTTCCAGTAAAATGCAGTCTATAGGAATATACTCCACAACTTCTTTCAGTTTTTTTGCATTTTTAAAGGTCACCACACCGCCAATTCCCAGATAAAATCCCATTTTTAAGAACTCTCCTGCCATGTCTTTTCCATAAGAAAAGCAATGAATCACACCACCAATTTCACCCGCTTTATGGGCTTTCATAATCTCTAGTGTATCCATGGCAGCCTCCCGGCTATGAATAATCATTGGAAGCTTTCTATCTGCAGCCAGCTCCATCTGCTCCTCAAACCACTTCTTTTGTATGGATTTCTCCGGCTCCTTCCAATAATAATCCAGTCCGATTTCTCCAATGGCAACTATCTTTTCTTTCTTGGACATCTCCCGAATATAAGAAAGTTTCTCTCCATCAAGCTCTCCACATTCTTCCGGATGCACACCAACCGCACCATAAATAAAGGGGTATTTCTTTGTAAGTTCCAGTGTTTTTTCTATCGTTTCTATACTGGAGCTTACGTTAACCACCCTTCCAATTCCATTTTTTTCGAAGCTTCCAAGAAGGGCTTCTCTATCTTCATTAAACTGCTCATCTTCATAATGTCCATGGGTTTCAAAAATCATATTTAAAAGCAAGCTCCTTTCCAAAAATTTTTTCTGTTTTTAACAAATTTCTGCACCTGCAGGCATTGGTTTTTCTGCTGTCATAAGTGCAAGTTTCCCTTCTGCATCTTCTGCACAAAGGAGCATACCTTCCGATAGCACGCCGGCTAATTTGGCAGGTTTTAGGTTTACAAGTACCATGACCTTCTTACCAACCATTTCTTCTTTCGTATAGTGTTGTTTGATTCCCGAAACAATTTGTTTAACCTGGCTTCCAATCTTTACCTGAGAACACAAAAGCTTCTTTGACTTTGGAACTTCTTCACAGGAAATAATTTCCCCTATTTGAAATTGCATTTTCATAAAGTCTTCATAGGTAATTTCTTCTTTTGCTTCTAAATCCATTATTGGCTCTGTATGTTCTGATGGTTTTTCTTCTCGTTTTTTCTCCGGCATTAACGCCTCTACCTTTTCCAGAACTTCTTTTAAATCCAGTCTTGCAAATAAAATTTCCGGTTTTTCTACTACCTTTGTTCCGGAAATATACTTTCCATAAGTTTTCATATCCGAAAGTTCACGCTTGGTATCTCCTAGCTGCGCCAATATATTGGCTGAGGTTTCCGGCATAAAAGACTCCAGTAAGCTAGCTCCCAAGCTGATACTTTCTACTAAATTATAAAGAACCGTTTCCAGACGGGATTTCTTTTCCTCGTCCTTAGCAAGTACCCAAGGCATGGTTTCATCAATGTATTTATTGCAGCGCTTGAATAAAACAAAAATATCGGTAATGGCATCTGCAATTCTAAGCTTATCCATTTTTTCTTCTACCTTTTTAGGTGTTTCTAAGGTAAGGGAAATTAATTCTTCATCCACAGGCTCTTTTACTTTTGCATTCGTTACCACACCGTCAAAATATTTATTAGACATGGAAATGGTTCGATTTACCAAGTTACCAAGGGTATTTGCCAAATCCGAATTCATTCTTTCCACCAATAAATCCCAGGTAATAATACCATCATTTTCAAATGGCATTTCATGGAGAACAAAGTAGCGAACAGCGTCTACCCCAAAGATGCTTACTAAATCGTCGGCATAAATAACATTCCCTTTTGATTTACTCATTTTCCCATCGCCCTGTAATAACCATGGATGTCCAAATACCTGTTTGGGAAGGGGAAGGTTTAATGCCATCAGCATAATTGGCCAATAAATCGTATGAAAGCGAAGAATATCTTTTCCTATCAAATGCAAATCAGCAGGCCAAAACTTCTTATACAAATCATCACTGTTTCCATCTAAATCAAATCCTAATCCGGTAATATAATTACTTAACGCATCAATCCAAACATAAACCACATGTTGCTCATCAAAATCAACGGGAATTCCCCATTTAAAAGAAGTCCGCGAAACACATAAGTCCTGCAGTCCCGGAAGAAGAAAATTATTCATCATTTCATTTTTTCTGGATTCCGGCTGGATAAATTCAGGGTGCGTATTGATGTGCTCAATCAAACGGTCGGTATACTTGCTTAATCTTAAGAAATAAGCTTCTTCTTTCGCCGGCTGGCATTCTCTTCCACAATCCGGACATTTTCCATCCACTAGCTGGGAATTGGTAAAGAAAGATTCACAGGGAGTGCAATACATTCCTTCATAATGGCCTTTGTAAATATCGTCTTGTTCATACAATTTACGAAAAATCTTCTGTACCTGTTTTTCATGGTCTTTATCTGTAGTACGAATAAAACGGTCATAAGAAGTATTCATAAGATCCCAGATGCTCTTAATTTCTCCTGCCACCTGATCCACATATTCTTTGGGGGTAATTCCGGCTTCTGCCGCCTTTAATTCGATTTTTTGTCCGTGTTCATCCGTGCCTGTCTGGAAACGAACATCAAATCCCTGGTATCTTTTAAATCTTACGATACTATCTGCCAATACGGCCTCATAGGTATTTCCAATATGTGGTTTTCCTGATGTATAAGCAATTGCTGTTGTTAAATAATATGTCTTCTTTTCCATGTGCATTCCTTTCTGCCATCAAACGAGATAATTTGCTCATTTGATTAAAAAAACCCGTCTTTAATCACTTAAAGACGAGTATATCTCGTGGTACCACTTTAATTTCTGTAATGTGTAGGACAGATTACTCTTCTCTATGCTTCCTTATAATTTCAGTGTATCTGCGTTGGGATGCTTCCATTTCCGGATCAATTTCTATCGTAACCTTACTATTTTCTGATTCCAATTCTGTTAATAAATCTGCCAAATCATCTTCATTAAATAAGTTGTCCATATTCTCCCTCCCTATACACAACAAATACTTTTCACCTAATATTATAAGATACTTTTTCCTTGAAGTAAAGCTTACTTTCAAAGCTGCCAGTAATTTTACAATATTTTTATAATATTTTCGATAAAAACTCTTTTAGTCTTGGGTGTTTTGGATTTTCAAAGAATCGCGTTGGTTCATTTTCTTCTTTAATTTCACCCTCATCAATAAAAAGAATTCGCGTTCCTACTTTTTTTGCAAATCCCATTTCATGGGTCACAATTACCATCGTCATGCCACCTTTTGCAAGGTCTTCCATAACTCCCAGAACTTCCCCTACCATTTCCGGATCCAGTGCACTGGTTGGCTCATCAAACAAAATAACATCCGGGTTCATACAAAGTGAGCGTACAATAGCAATTCTCTGTTTCTGACCACCAGAAAGCTGAGATGGATAGGCATCTGCCTTATCTTCCAAGCCCACTCGTTTCAAAAGCTCCATGGCTTCTTTTTCTGCCTCTTCCTTTGTCTTTTTAAGAAGGTAGGTTGGGGCCAGTGTCATATTTCCCAAAATGGTCTTATGAGGAAATAAATTAAAATGCTGAAAGACCATTCCAATTTTTTGCCGGTATAAATTAATATTTGACTTTTTATCTGTAATATCCCGTCCTTCAAAATAAATATTTCCGGATGTTGGTTTCTCTAATAAATTTAAAGATCTAAGAAAGGTTGATTTTCCAGAACCGGAAGGTCCAATAATAACCACTACCTCTCCCTTGCTTATTCTTGTGTTGATATGATTCAGAACCTTAACATCGCCAAAGTCCTTACATAAATCTTTAATTTCAAATAATATCTTTTGATTATCGTTCATTTACACGCATTCTCCTTTCCAAACGGGAGACCCCGGCAGTAAGGATACAAACAATTACAAGATAAATTAATGCAACTGCAATCAGTGGCATAAAAGCATCATAAGTTTGGCTTCGAATGGTATTTCCTCCATGGGTTAAATCCGTAAGCGCAATATATCCACAAATAGAAGTTTCTTTTACCAAAACAATAAATTCATTTCCCAGTGCCGGCAGAACATTTTTAAATGCCTGTGGCATAATAATAAGGCGCATTGTTTGGGCATAACTAAGTCCCAGACTCCTTCCAGCTTCAAACTGTCCTTCATCCACGGTCATAATTCCCGAGCGTACAATTTCTGCTACATAAGCTCCTGAGTTCAAGCCAAAGGCAAGAATTGCAGCAATCCGCTTATCAATTGCTACCGTTTCAAAAATAACATAGTAAATAATAAGGAGCTGTATCATAACCGGTGTACCACGAATAATGGTAAGATATGCTTTGCAGATAAAATTGGCAATCTTAAATCTACCTTCTTTGTCCGCAGTGGAACGAATTATTGCTACAATAAATCCAAGTATAATACCAATTATTACCGCGAAAATGGTAATAAGAAAAGTAGTACCCAAGCCTTCCACTAAATACTTCCAACGGTTATCTGTTATAAAATTATTTATAAATCGTAATTTTAATTCTTCCACTTCTTTCACCTGCTTACTTTTTTCTAACCAGAATAACCTGCTGTGAAGTTGCGTAGGTATCCGTAAAGTCAATACTAATTAATCGGTCTTCTGTCACCGTCATCCCTGCAATACCAATATCCGCCTTGCCTGATTGTACTGCATTGATGATGGCATCAAACTCCATGTCTTCAATCTTTAAATCCATTCCCAATTTGTCGGCAACGGCCTGTGCCAAATCCGCATCAATTCCAACCACTTTTTGATCTGCATAATATTCATAAGGCTCAAAGGTGGCATTGGTTGCCATAATCAAGGTTCCATTGGTACGTTCTACATTCTCAGGTGAGGTATAGGGTGTTTTTCCTTTGGTATCGTCTCCAATGTAATTACTAATAATTGCATCTACGATTCCCTCTGTCTTTAGTTCTGCCAATGCTGCATTTATCTTTTCTTTTAAATCCATCTTTTCTTTTGAAATGCAGATTGCATATTCTTCCGGATCAAATCCGCCTTTTAAAATCTTCAAATCTTCATTCTTGGCTGCAAATGCCTTTGCCGGTTGTTCATCAATGAGTACGCAGTCAATCTTTCCTTGTTTTAAAGACTGAATGGCATCATTTCCTTTGCTATAACGTTCCACTTTGGATCCTTCCGCCTCATAATCTCCGGCAATAATATCACCGGTTGTTCCCAGCTGAACTCCAATGGTTTTACCACCAAGATCCTCTGCAGAAAAAACCTGATTGGGCGGTATATTACTTTTACAACCCGCCAATAATATCATAGTTCCTATTGTAAAAATTGCTGCTATTTTCTTCATCTTATATCCTCCATAGTATTTATGTATAATTAATGTATATTTATACATTGTAACCGTTCCTTTCCAAAATGCAAGCTTTTTTTATTTTTTATCAAAAATCACGTACTGATTCTTTCCACCTTTTTTGCTCGGTACTGTGCTTCATCTGCATTATTGTAAAGTGCTTTGAAGTCTCCTCCACAAGGCGGTGCAAAAGCAATTCCTACAGAACAGGAAATCTGAACGCTTTTGTTTTCATCCACAAATTTCATGTTTAATCGTTTGCAAACGGTTTCTAAGCGTTTTTCCGTTGCGTTTCTATCCGGAATGGCCGGCAGAAATACTACAAATTCGTCTCCTCCAATTCGTCCCACATAGTCTTCCAGCCGAAAGATGCTCTTTAAAATATTGGCAACCTTAATTAATACCTCATCCCCATATTCATGGCCAAACGTATCATTTATCATTTTAAAATTATCCAAATCAATCATAATAAGGGCTGCATACGTTTTTTCATCTATATTTTTTTGTAATACTTCATTTACGGTACGCTCTATTTCATAGCGGTTATAAAGCTTGGTAAGTGGATCTTTTTTCGCTGCCTCTCCCCATTCAAGCGCCTTTCTTTGTCTTTCTTCAATATTCTTCACTTGCCAGTTTGCATAGATATCATGGGATAGGTCATCACAAATAAGCTGTGTCACAGAAGTAACCCAGGTATATTTGTTCTCTCCCTGCAACATCACTTTAAAATCAAACTGCACTTCTTTAATCCCTTTTTCATAAGATTTTAGAAGTTTCGATAAATTTAGGTTTTCCAAAAATAACCCTTGATATTCTTCCTTTACCATCCATTTTCCGCAAGCCTCAATTAACTCCGTATAGCTATTGCTTGAAAGTTTTTGATTGATTCCAAACATTTTGGTTTCTTCCTGTTCCACTGTATTTTGACTCAGGTTAATTTCTGCAAATGCAAGGCTTTCATTCCAGTTGATTTCTTTATACTGTTTTTCTTTCTTATACTTTATTTCATTTTCGATTTGTTCGCTAATATCTTCTGAAATTCCCACAGCGCTAATCGGCATTCCTTTTTCGTCAAATATGGTGGTATAGGTAACATGAAACCACATATAAAAATTTTCATTTCCATTTTTATTATTAACTACAAAGGTTTCTTCAACAATACTTTCTCCCCGCTCTATTTTTTCAAACATTTCTTTGATTTTATTCCAGCTCTTTCGATGAATATATTTTTTCTCTAATATTATTTTCCCTATATTTTCTAATGTATTGTTTAGAATTAAGCCCTGAACATTATGAGGAACCTCCACCATCTGTCTGCGTAAAATATCATACCGCCACAATCCGACTTTTGTATTAGGAAGTACTACATTTTTTATGATGTCCAAAAATATGTTGTTTTCTCTTAATTTTTCTTCTGCTGCCTTCTGTCCGGAAACATCGGTTTCCATTACATCCAGTAAAATCATATCTTTTTCATAAGAAATTGCATTATTACAAAGTATATATTTCACTCCACCATCCAAAAGCGGAATTCGCATATCGCATTCAAAAAAACGCTCTTTTTCCTGAATCGCACTCTTTAGTCTTAAAATTCCGGTCTGAATGTCTTCACTTATATATTTATCATAAATATACCCGGCTCTTTCCGTATTTCCTTCTTTTTCCCTCTTTATATTTCGGATTTCAAAAAAAGTCTCATTGGCATAAATCATCTTAGACTGCTCCAACCGGATTTCTTTCTCATAATCCCGAAGCTGTATTCGGTAAATGCCACCTGGGGTACCTTCCAGTATTGCCTCTAGCTGGTTCTTAACTTCCTGATGCTTTTGCAGCATGTAATTTTCTGTCTGAATTCGTTCCATCTCCGCTAGTTTTAGTAAGTTAGAAATTCTTTGTTTTAATACGTCTGCATCAAAAGGTTTATGAATTACATCGATGGCGCCCATATTAAATGCCTTAAGCTCATTTTCCGTGTCATTCATTGCCGTAACGACAACAACCGGTATTTTCATCAGTTTAAAGTCTTTATGCATTTCAAAAAGCAATTCAAAACCATCCATAATTGGCATCATAATATCGGATACCACCAAATCAAAATTTATTTTTTCTGAAAGGAGCAGATTCAATGCTTCCCTGCCATTTTCAGCTTCTACAATTTCATATTTATCCGCCAGTGTCTCTTCAATAACCACTCGATTTAATTTAATGTCATCCACAACTAAGATTCGTTTTTTATTTTTCTTTAGTTCTAAATTATCTTTGAAATTAATGTCTCTTCCCATTTGAACCTGTTCGGTAACATCCGTTAACACAGCATAACATATTTGCTTTCCTTTTATTTTTGGCATAATCGTAGAAAAAGTTCGTATCCACATATCACTTCCATCGGATTTTTTGCAAAGAAATACATGATCGGAATAGGTTTTTTCCATTCCCGGCTGTTGTCTCATTTTCACCAGCTTATCTTCTTCAAAAAAAATATATTTCCTGATATCCGTTGTTTTTACTTCTTCTTTATCCATCTGAAACATCTGGTACACCCGTTCATTGCAATATTGCACCTGAATGGTATCTCCCAGCTGGTAAATTCCAATACCCACCGGAATATTATCTAATAGCTGCTGTAAGTCCTGCTTTTCTGCTTTCTTTTGCTCCTCAATATCACGATTGCATATTAAATATATTTTTTTCCCCATGGGATCTGCAAATCGAAAAACAACAACTTCCACCCAATGATATTTCTCATCTTTTTTTCGAATTCGTGTTTCAAACGTAAATCGATCCTTTTCTATGAAATTTTTCTCTATATCGTTAACAAAGGTATTGTAATAGAATGCTCTATCTTCTTCATAAATATTTTTCACATACTCTTTGGTGGCTTCCTCCAGTGGTGTTTTTTTTAAAAAATCATAAAAAGAATTTATTCCTCCTTTTATCATAGTACATATATCATCGGTATAATTCATTTCATATATTTCATCATAAATTCCACCTAAAACCATATTATATTGATTCAAATATAAATTTTTTTCATACTCCTTTTGAGTTGTTATATTATTAAACGTAAAATAAAGCAAAGCTCTCTTTCCCGTCTTTGCCAAAAATCGTATTTTGATGTTTAACCAGATAAGTTCCCCCTGAGTAAGCCGTCTTCGTACTACAACCTCTTCCACTTTTTGTGTTTCTTGTGCCTTATAACATTTGCGTAATAAAAGTTCCCGATCTTCTTCATGAACATGTTCCAATACATTTTTGGATATCTCCATCGTGTCCTTCATAATTTCAAAATATCCGGTGTTGGCACGTACAATTTCCAAGGTATGTCCACTTAGTTCATAGATTCCCATGCCTCCCAGCATTTCATTAAAAATCAGCTCCATTTTCTTATCGGATTCCCACACACCATCCAACTCATATAGGGAGAGAATATCTTTGGGAGATTCTTTTTCCAAGATGGTCTCTTTGTTACATAAAAGCAGCTGAAATATATCCGTTGGCAGTGGTTTTGAGAAATAATATCCCTGAATATTATCGCAGCCAATGCTTCTCAAGAAATCCAGTTGCGCTTTCGTTTCAACTCCCTCTGCAATTACCTTCATATTAAGCCACTTTGCCATTCGAATGACACTGGTTACAATATTGCCTGCCCTCTTGGAAGTTTCCAGATTATTAATAAAATTCATATCAATTTTTAAAATATCAACGGGAACATCTTTTAGCATATTTAAGGAAGAATATCCACTTCCAAAATCATCCATTAAAATTTTAAATCCTTTATTTTGCAGCCTTTTCATGGTATTCAGTAATTGTTTTTTGTTGTCGGTATAGACACTTTCCGTAATTTCAAATCGTATCATACTCGTTGGAATATTATACTTATTAACCAAATCTGAAATAATTGTGCTCAAATTTGGATTATAGAAATTGATACGGGAAAGGTTCACGGAAATGGAAACCCCATTGATTTGTTCTTCCATCAGCTTCTTTTGAAAGCGGCATACGGCCTCTAAAACGAACATATCAATTTTTGTAATAAGACCGTTTTTTTCAAATAGAGGTACAAACTGATCCGGAGAAATGAGACCTTTTTCCGGATGCTTCCATCGAACTAATGCTTCTGCACTAACCATCATTTTATCAGTAACGCTATAGATTGGCTGAAGGAAAACGCAAAATTGCTCTTCGTAAATTGCCTTTTCTACCTCTGCCGACAACTGCTGCTCTTCTAATAATTTATTACGTAAGCTTTCGTTATAAATAGCATGATGATTTAAGTAATTTTCTCTTACCGTCTGCAATGCAAGAATTGCCCGGTCACACATATTGGAAACCGGGATCGTTCTGTCGATAATGTGATAAATTCCAAAATTAATAAAAATATTGTAAGTTGTATCGTAGGTACCTTTTTCCTTTTCTATTTGGTTTAATAAGGAGGGAATATCAAGAAATTCTTCAGGATAACAGGACACAAAATGGTCGGCTTCCAATCTGCCAAAGGTTCCCTTTCCTATCAGTGCATCGTGAAATCTTTTTGCAAGCTGTTTCAAGATTTTATTGCCTTTTTCCTGGCCTATCATATCATTTATAATTTTAAATCGCTTTACATTCCATACAATCAAAACATAATCTTCTCTATTGGCCTCTAACATTTCTTTTGTTTTGGAGCAAAAAGTCTCGGTATTATAAATTCCGGTGAGAAAATCCCGTTCTGCCCGATAACGAAGTTCTCTTAAGGTTTTCTTTAGAAGCTCTTCCATATTTCTTTTTTCAAATAAAAATCGTTCCACAATTCCACGGATTCGGTTGGTAATAATGGCAGGCCTATAAGGCTTCAGAATAAAATCTGAAGCCCCCAGCTCTAATGCTTTATTTTCATATTCCACATCCTTGTATTCCATGCTTATGACAACCGGTATATCTTTTAATTCTTCTATACTCTTTAAGAACTTTAAAAATTCCAGTCCATCCTTCATAGGTAAAATAATATTCAAAATAATTATTACGGTGTCTACATTTTTTTCTATTATTTCTTTTGCTGCATATCCATTGCTAGCCTCCAATATAATATACTCTTTTTCAAAAATATAGCCTAGTATGGTCCTATCTGTTTCTATGTTGTCCACAATAAGCATCTTATGTTTTTTACTCATTTGTGTAATCCCCCTCAATTGTTAGTTTACACACGAAAAAAGTTTTTGCTTATATATGTTTTGTCTTAAACGTTCCAACCAGCTCATTCAGCGTCTGTGCCTCTCCAGATAACATCTCTGCACTTGCAGAACTCTCCTCAGCCATCGCTGTGTTTTCCTGAATAACACAAGATATTTGCTCTACTCCTCGTGTGGCCTGATCTAAGGCTTCTGCCTGTCGAACGGATGCACTGGTAATATCTTCAATATGGTGAGAAAGTTCTTCTGCCTTTTGAGCCGATTGAAGGAGCTGGGCTGCCGTATCTTCAACAATTTTCATACCACGTTCTACTGCCTGCACCGATTCCTGGATTAACTCCTCCGAAGTTTTAACGGCTTCTGTACTTTCCTTTGCCAAATTTCCCACTTCATTGGCTACTACCGCAAATCCTTTTCCCATATCTCCTGCCCGTGCTGCCTCAATGGAAGCATTTAAAGATAACAAATTCGTTTGAGATGCGATTTCTTCAATTGCCTGAATGATGTTCTTAATCTGTTTAGAAGAATTGCTGATGTCTTCCATAGCCGTAACCATTGTCTGCATTTGCTCATTGCTGCGTTTTATTTCGTTTCCAACAATCTGGGCCATTTGATTTGCCTCTTTTGAGTTCTGAGCATTATGGTCTACTTCTCCAGAAATATCCGTTACCGTAGCTTGTAATTCTTCTACTGCACTGGCCTGATCCGTTGCACCTTCTGATAATGCCTTAGAGCTTCCAAATACCTGCTCTGCATTGGTATTAACCTTATTGGCAG
The DNA here is from genome assembly GCA_036658435.1 of Acetivibrio sp. Classification (GTDB taxonomy): domain Bacteria; phylum Bacillota; class Clostridia; order Lachnospirales; family Lachnospiraceae; genus DIGJ01. The sequence continues at coordinate 8,208 of JAVXEO010000027.1, read as the reverse complement.
AAGTTAAAATTGTATTAATGGTATTGCTTAAGGAAACAATGATTCCAACAATAGCCGTTTCCATTTTTTCCCATGCTCCTGTATACTCAACCTGTGGTGTAATGTCAAAGTTTCCATTTGCCATTTCATCCAGTCCCCTTGCTGTATCTTCTATAATATCTTTTGTTGTTTTTATCATGATTCGAAGGCTGTCTGCCATCTTTCCAATTTCATCTTCTGACTGGTAATCAACCGAAACCTCATAGTTTCCCTTTGCAATTTCACCAAGTGCCTCTTCCATTTCCTTGATTGGTTTTGTTAGCCTCGTTGCAAATCGAATCATAATAAATATTGCCATGGCTAATGCCAGGACAGAAACCCCTATGCAGATTACAATCGTTAAATCAATAGCACCCAAAAACTCCGATTTATCCACATATGCTCCCAGTGCCCATCCATCCGTTCCTTCCAATGGCACAAGTTGGGTAAATTGAGCATTTCCATCATAATAAGAAATACCAAAAGCCGGCGTTCCGTTTATTGCACTTTCCTCCATAGCGGCCAATTTTTTTAGGTCTTTATTTGTGGCAGCTCCGGTCATGGAGTTGGAGGCTGTATTGACTTGGTTTTGATCCGTATTGGCAATGGTATCTCCGTGTTCATTAATCATATATACTTTGCCTGTTTTTCCGATTTGAATATGATTGGTAATATTGGACAAATATATTCCATCTAATACCCCATATACCACACCCAGTATCTCGGTATCATATATTCCGCCCTTCCAAAGAGGTGCTGCAATATACATCGTAGAAGCCGTTCCATCTTCCGTTGGAACCGGATGATCTACAAAGGTTTCTCCGGCAAATGCTCTTTTAAATGCTTCTTCTTCTGCGATACTTTTCCCATCTAAGTCCACACCGCTTTTATCCGTAACACTTAATTCAAGAAAACCAAATTTTTCAATTTTACTGTTTAAAATTTCTTTTTTACTTTCTAGCGTACTATCTGCACTTGACAAACGGTTTGTCGTTCCTAACTCTTGTATTACACTTTTTGTTGCAACCAAACGATTTTCCACTGCCCTCGCTGCCGTAGTTGTAATCTCTCCAAACATTTCCTCCACCGTAGCGGTTGTTGTGGTAATACTTGTAACAGAAAAAATCAAAGTTACCAGCGACAATGAAACCAAAAGTATACAAATAGTTATAATTAATATTTGTTTTTTGATACTTTTTTGATTCTCTTTGTTCTCTGTACTAATTTTTTTCATAATGATCCTCCTCTTTATCTTTCCTTCTTGTCAATTTATGTATATTTTACCATTCATTTCCTTTATTTGCAATGCCTGATTTCGGCATTATCCCATCAATACAACGCTTGCCGCTATTCCTGCAAAAGTGGCTGCTAATGCTCCTAATATCGTATATCGTGTTTTCGTCACCTTTGCGCTTAAAAAGTAAACGCTCATGGTATAAAAAATTGTTTCGGAGCAGCTCATAAGTATAGAAGCCAGCATTCCTAAATCAGAGTCCGGTCCATACTGTCTGTATACATCCAGTAAAAGACCGGTGGCCGCTGAAGAAGAAAACATTTTTACCGTAACCAAAGGAATTAGTTCCGAAGGAAAATGCAGTATTTTCATTAGTGGCTCCAGTACCATAGCTGCCATGTCCAACCCCCCCGAGGCTCTTAGTATTCCAACCGCCATCATTAAACCAATTAAAGTAGGAAAAATCCCTGCTACTGTTTTTAATCCTTCTTTAGCTCCATCCACAAATTCATCATAAACATTCGTTTTTTGCAAAATACCGAATCCTACTATATAAAATATAAGAAAAGGAATCATATAATCCGAAATATAAATTAAAAATTTCATGGTTTATAACCTTTCCCTTTCATGCTTTTGAAGAATGCTTTGCACTCATTATTTTTGCAAATATAATACCCACAAGAGTCGAGAAAAAAGTTGCAATGATGGCGGCTCCCAGAATCTGTGTCGGTTTCACGGAACCATACTGGCTTCGATAGGCAATAATATTAATTGGTATTAATTCCAGTGAAGAAATATTTACAATCAGAAAAGTACACATATCTACGCTGGCTAATTTTGAACCCTTATTTAATTTTGAAAGTTCCTTCATGGCTTTTAACCCCATTGGTGTCGCTGCCCATCCAAGTCCCAATAAATTGGCTATCATATTTGACGCAATATACTGGTTGGCTATGTGCCCTTTGGGGATATTTGGAAACAGAAATCTCAATAAAGGCACCATTTTTTTTGTTAATGCTTCGATCAAACCGGCTGCCTTTGCAACCTGCATAAGTCCCATCCATAATGACATAATTCCCAGCATAGTAATGCACAGTGACACTGCCTCCTTAGAAGAATCCAATGCCGCCTGACTAACGGCATCTATTTTTCCATTTATTACTCCAAATAAAATACCGGTAAATATCATAACTGCCCATAAGTAATTTAGCATAAATAGAATCCTGCTCCTATTGTTTCCCTTATCCTTACTATATAAATATTTTTCTAATTTAGCACTCTTTTTCTTTTTCCTCTTCTCCTTAAATTAGTGCTATTTTTCGAAATATTCTTGATTTTTTGCAATTTAACAGGAAAATTGTCGGTTTGTATCTCTTAAAGAATTATTTGAAACCCTTATGTTTTCTAGTGTTTTTTTGTTTTTACTTTTTTTATATTTTCATTTTTCGACTGCATTTTACATTTTTTTCAAATTTCATTATTTTTCCATATTAATTTTATGCTATATGAAAATAATTATTTTCGTTGCTTCTCTGTTTTTATTGTGTTATCTTATATACAGAACAAAGAGAACACAAAGGAGACTTGCAAATGAAAAGCACTGGCATGGTTAGAAAATTAGATGATCTTGGTAGAATTACTCTTCCAATCGAATTAAGAAGAACTCTTGGAGTTGAAGACAGAGACGCATTAGAAATCTTTGTTGATGAAGATAGGATCATTCTTAGGAAATATGCGCCAGCCGATATCTTCAGTGGAGACACCGAAGGATTATATGATTTTTGTGGAAAAAAAGTTTCTAAAGACTCTATTGTTCAGCTTGCTAAACTTGCAGGCATCATAGATTAATTGCTAATTACTTTATACGACTACAAACGTTTATTTTTAGAAATAAGCCTTTTGTATCAGTATAATATAATTATACTCCCCCTCTCATTTTTATAAAAGCAAGTAAGGGACTCCCCTCTTCTTACTTGCAAATACGAGAAAAGAGAATGCCCCCCTCGCATTCTCTTTTTATTTGTTTTTATAATTTCCATTTTTCTTAGCTAACATACCATTTCTGACCTTTCGTCATGCATCCTCCAATAATTGCTTATAGACTTCTCTTTTGGAAAGTCCGCGATTCTTCGCTACTTGTTTCATGGCCTCTTTTTTATCATCGCCCTGTTCCAAATAAAAATTCATATGCTCTTTTAAGGTCATTTTCTCCCATTGCAATTTCTCTTTCTCTTCCAAATCAAAAAAGCTGACTCCTTCTATTAACAGTACACATTCTCCACGGGGATCGATCTCTGCATAATAGGCAAGCAAATCTGAAATCGTTGTTTGGAATACCGTCTCGTGTTTCTTCGTCAACTCACGAAGCAAGGTCATTTTTCGATTTCCAAGTGCCTCCCTTAGCTCTTCCAGTGTACGTACCAAACGATGGGGTGCCTCATAAAGAATTATAGTCCTTGTTTCTGTTTTCAGTTCCTTCAATATTTTTTGTTTTTCTTTTTTATCCGAAGGTAAAAAAGCTTCAAATGCAAATCTCCGTGTAGAAAGTCCAGACAACGTCAAGGCTGTAATACACGCTGCCGGTCCTGGAAGCGACGTCACTTCAATTCCTGCTTCATATGCCTGTTTTACAAGTTCTTCTCCCGGATCTGAAATTCCTGGAGTTCCGGCATCCGTAATCAATGCAAGATGGGTTCCCTCCCGCATCTTTTCCACCAGATATTTTGCCTTATCAATCTTATTAAACTCATGATAGCTTGTCATTGGTGTTTTAATATCAAAATGATTCAAAAGCTTGATACTATGCCTTGTATCTTCTGCGGCAATTAAATCTACTTCTTTTAATGTATTCAAAACGCGAAATGTAATATCTTCTAAATTACCAATTGGTGTTGCACACAAATATAATTTTCCTGCCATACTAATCACCATGCTCTTCCTCTTAAAATCCATAAAGTCTATATATTTCTTCATGGTATACATTGGGTTCCGTATATACAATCAAAGGTGGTTCCACTGTAATTCTTGAATTTCCACCTTTCAGCCCTTCTATCAAAACCATATTAGGTTCCCTGTCCACATAAGGATGCACCAAGCGCATACGCTTTGGCTCTAACCGATACTGTGTCATTAAGCCGAAAATTTCTACCAGACGAAAGGGGCGATGTACCATGTAAAATCTGCCGTTTTCCTTTAATACTTTGGCACCTTCCCGAATCACATCTTCCAGAGAACACAAAAGTTCATGTCTGGCAATTGCCTTTGGCAGGTCCGGATTCTTTAGTCCATGATGATCCGTCATATAAGGCGGATTGGTGGTAACTACATCAAAAGAAGCCGCACCAAAAATCCGAGAGGCTTCCTTAATATCTCCATCTATTATTTTTATCTTTTCCTGTTGTCCATTTACAAGGACACTGCGTCTTGCCATATCTGCACTTTCTTCCTGAATCTCTAAAGCAAAAAACTCTTTTCCCTGTGTCTTTGCTTCTAAAAGAATGGGAATAATTCCGGTTCCGGTTCCCAGATCCAGAACCGTTTCTCCTTTTTTTACCCGTGCAAATTCAGAAAGCAGCACCGCATCCATTCCAAAACAAAACTTCTCCGGATTTTGTATGATTTTACAGTGATTTCTCTGTAAGTCATCAAATCGTTCTCCCGGTTTCAAATAATCCTTCTCATTCATCATCCAGTTTGGATTTTCCTTCCGATTTTTCCAATGCTTCCAGTGCTCGAATAGCCTTCAGTTCTTCCGGTGACATCTTGCGTTCCCGTTTTCTTGGTTTAAATTTAAGAGTTTCCACCTTATATTCATGCACTTCTTTTTCATCATTTTCCATGGTTACTATCACCTTAACCAGCTGTTTTAGTACGCTTACACTCTGTACCTCACCCTTTAATCCTTCCGCTGTGGTAACGGTATCACCAATGCTGGGTAATTTGCTATTTAAGTCCTCATAGGCTTCTTCTTCATTCTTAAGGCAGCACATCAAACGTCCGCAAACGCCTGAAATCTTTGTTGGATTTAAGGATAGGTTCTGTTCTTTTGCCATCTTAATGGATACCGGTGCAAACTCCGACAAATGCGTATGACAACATAATGGTCTTCCACAAATTCCAATTCCACCCATAATCTTGGTTTCATCCCTCACTCCGATTTGACGAAGCTCGATTCTGGTTTTAAATACAGAAGCTAAATCTTTTACTAATTCACGAAAATCAATTCTTCCATCTGCCGTAAAATAAAATAGAACCTTATTGTTATCAAATGTATATTCTGCATCAATCAGCTTCATTTCCAATCCATGTTTTTCAATTTTCTCTAAGCAGATTTTAAATGCCGTTTTTTCCTTTTCCTTGTTTGTCTTTTCAATGGCATCATCTTCTTTTACTGCTATTCGAATAACTGCTTTTAATGGCTGAATTACTTTCTCTTCTTCTACTTCTTTTATTCCAAGCACGACACGTCCATATTCAATTCCCCGAGCCGTTTCTACAATCACGTTATCCCCTATCTTGATTTCATAACCTGCAGGATCAAAAAAATAAACCTTTCCTGCCTTTCGAAAACGAACTCCTATCACTTTAATCATTACGACACTCCTTTAATGTAAGTAGCATAAGTTCCATGGTAAGATCAAAGTTAACATTTGCATTCAGTCTGGTCTTTGCTTTATCCATGGCTCTCATTATATTTTCAACCTCTTCATAGCCTCGGCGCTTTGCCTGCTGTGAAAGAAAACGATATTCCTCTTTAAATAATAAGGTATTGGGATCGTTGGTCACCTTTAACATCAAAACATCCCGATACCATAACTGCATAAAATCAATGCAATCATTAATCTGTAATTTGTTTTCACCAATTTTCTTTACGGATTCTATAATCTCGGTAATTTCCATTTCATCCATGTATTTGAGTACGTGAAGTACTTCTTCTTTCACTTGCAAAAAATCTCCGGAGGTTCCATAGCGAATCGCTTTTCCCATATTTCCTTGAGAAAACTGTGCTGCTATTTTCGCTTCATAATCCGGAAGTTTATATTTTTCCATTAAAAAGGATACAATCTGTTCTTCCTTTAACGCCTTCAAATCCAACCGTACACACCGGGAAAGTATCGTAGGAAGCATATGACTGGTATTGTTGGTAAGAAGTAAAATAATTCCATAGTCAGGCGGTTCTTCGATGGTCTTTAAAATTGCATTCTGTGCCTGCTCCGTCATTTTGTCCCCTTCGTTTACAATATAAATCTTATAAGGGCTGCTGTAGGGTTTAATTCCCATATCATTATTAATCTGGATTCGAATATCATCCACGCCAATACTATATTTTTCATGAGTTATCCACATAATATCCGGGTGATTGGAAGATTCCGCCTGAATACAGGACTTACACTTTCCGCATGGTGTACTTCCCTTCTCCTCACACTGTAATGTCTGTGCAAAAGCAGAAGCCAGTAATTTCTTACCGGAACCGGTCTCTCCATTTATAATATAGGCATGAGAAACTTTATTTTGTTCAATGGCAGCCTGTAAATGTTGTATTATTCCTTCATAGCCAACGATCTCATTAAAACCAGGCATATGATCCACCTCCTTATGTAATTATATCCAGTAACATTCCACGGATTTCATCTATCTTGCTTAAAATAAGCAAATGGTCTCTTTCATCTTTTAATAATTCGGTAGCAAGTTCATCCAGTGTCTGGTCTACTAATTTTACCATACCATATACTCGGTGACGCCCCCGCCGGTCTAAAAAGTTCTCCCGTGTAAACTTATGGGAACGATTTACCACTTCATTCATAAAGTCTTTAATCAACGCTCGATAATGTCTCATATCTCGAACATCCATATGTTTTCCCAGCTTCTTTCCTTGTATGGTGATTTCTTCCATCATAAGAGAAAGTCTTCCTTGGAGTTCCTGCTCCTCAATATTACTAACTAACGTAAACTTAAAGCTTCCATCACCTTCTGGGAGCATCTGGGTTTTCTCTATTTGATTCATTTGCTGGGTTTGGTTAACTTTGATATCCATGGCTTTATCACTCCTACCCTTTAGTATATCATACTTTTTTATTTCTGTATATCTGCAATAATTTCATTTAAGCAGGTATTCATGTCTATATTCTGATACCGTTTTTCTATTTTTAGGTGAGCTATTTCTCCATCCGGAAAATCCTCCTCATCTGCAAGAAAGCGGCGGCAAATTTCCAGATATTTTGGCTCCCTTTGTTGTTTTTCCCGTTCAAGAGCCCGTTCCAAACGCAATCCCGTCTCCACCTCAATATAAATGGGGACTACCACATCCTCTCCATAAAATATTTTTGTATTTTTGTAACGTTCCAAAGTTGTAATAATCATCAAATAATTGGACCGTTCTAAATCAATCTGATCATCATTTACTGTATAGTAATACCAGTCTCCACATACCGTATGAAAGCACTTCTGTTCAATGACTTTTCCTTTTTTCTCTAATTCCCTTAGTTCATCCAACGTTGTAAAAAAATATTCCACTCCATTTTTTTCCCCACTGCGCATGGGTCTTGTGGTATAGGTTACTACTTCTTTTAAGTGAAGTTCCTTATTTTCCAGCAGCCTTTTATAAATGGTATCTTTTCCGGTTGCACTTTTTCCTAAAACTGTGAATATTTTACCCATTTTTCAGCCTTCCTGACGGTGCATTGTATGCAGTCGTTTCTTTTTCATCTATTACTAAAATATGTTTCTCTATCTTATCCTGCGAAAATCCTTTTACAGAAAGTTCATTTACTTCGTACCACCTTACGGCATTCACAAGTTCTTTGGTTATAACTTCTCCCGGCACCACAATGGGTATTCCCGGTGGATATAAGAAAAGAAATCCTTTTGCTATATATCCTGCACTTTCTGTGAATGGGATTAATTTCCCGGGCCTGCCTTCTGCTTCATAGGGGGTCATTTTCTGTTTTAAAGGTATA
>JAVXEO010000026.1:0-27262 GCA_036658435.1 Acetivibrio sp. | reverse complement strand
AAGATATGGCAAAGGAAAAAAAATTAGTAGAAGCAATTACTTCTATGGAAGAAGATTTTGCACAATGGTATACGGATGTTGTAAAAAAAGCAGAATTAATTGATTATTCCAGCGTAAAAGGCTGTATGGTTATTAAACCAACAGGCTATGCGATCTGGGAAAATATTCAGAAAGAATTGGATAAACGATTTAAAGAAACGGGCGTAGAAAATGTGTATATGCCCATGTTTATACCGGAAAGTCTTTTGGAAAAGGAAAAAGACCATGTGGAAGGTTTCGCACCTGAGGTAGCCTGGGTAACCCATGGTGGACTGGCGCCATTACAAGAACGAATGTGTGTAAGACCAACTTCAGAAACACTGTTTTGCGATTTTTATGCAAACGAAATTCAATCTTATCGGGATCTTCCTAAAATCTATAACCAATGGTGCTCTGTGGTAAGATGGGAAAAAGAAACAAGACCGTTCCTTCGTTCCAGGGAATTTTTATGGCAGGAAGGGCACACGGCACACGCAACCGCTGAGGAAGCACAGGAAAGAACGGAACAGATGCTAAATATGTATGCTGATTTTTGCGAAGAATTTTTAGCAATGCCGGTTATTCGTGGGCGCAAAACAGAAAAAGAAAAATTTGCAGGAGCAGAGGCTACGTACACAATTGAAGCCTTGATGCATGATGGAAAAGCACTGCAGTCCGGAACCAGCCATAATTTTGGAGATGGATTTGCAAAGGCATTTGATATTCAATACACCGATAAAGAGAATAAGCAGCAATATGTACACCAAACTTCATGGGGCATGACAACGCGTTTGATTGGAGCCGTTATTATGGTTCACGGAGATGATTCAGGACTGGTTCTTCCTCCAAAGGTTGCACCGACACAAGTTATGATTATTCCCATTATGCAGAAAAAGGAAGGGGTACTTGAGAAGGCAGAAGAACTTCGAAGCTGCTTAATGAAAGACTTCCGTGTTAAAGTGGACAGTACTGAAAAAAGTCCGGGTTGGAAGTTTAGTGAACAGGAAATGCGAGGAATCCCAGTACGAATTGAATTGGGACCAAAAGATATAGAGCAGAATCAATGTGTAATTGTTCGCCGAGACACAAGAGAAAAAACGATAGTTTTACTGGACGAAGTAAAAGAAAAAGTAGCCGGTATTTTAGACGATATGCAGACGGAAATGTTGAAAAGAGCAAAAGACCATAGGGAAAAACATACCTATACGGCGAGTACCTATGATGAATTTAAAGAAACTGCCGCAACTAAGCCGGGCTTTATAAAAGCAATGTGGTGTGGGGACGCTGCCTGTGAAGATAAAATAAAAGAGGAAACGTCAGCTACATCCCGTTGTATGCCATTTGATCAGGAAAAAATAGCAGAGGTGTGTGTGTGCTGCGGTAAACCGGCGAAAGCAATGGTATACTGGGGAAAGGCATACTAATAAGGAGTAACTCTATGATTCATATTACCTTGCCGGAAAAGGTAGAATTTATTATTAATAATTTAATAGCCCATGGGTATGAAGCCTATGGGGTAGGGGGGTGTGTGCGGGACACCTACCTTGGTAAAGCACCCAAAGACTGGGATATTACAACGTCGGCAAAACCGGAGATGGTAAAAGAACTCTTTCAAAGAACGATTGATACGGGAATTCAACATGGAACCGTAACGGTTATGTTGGATAAAGAGGGCTTTGAGGTGACAACCTACCGAATTGATGGAGAATATGAAGACAGCCGCCACCCTCGGAACGTAGAGTTTACCTGTAATCTAAAAGAAGATTTGAAACGCCGTGACTTTACAATCAATGCAATGGCCTATAACTCCAAAGAGGGATTGGTGGATATTTTTGATGGAATAGGAGATATCCAGCGTAAACTGATTCGTTGTGTTGGAAATCCGCTGGAACGTTTTGAGGAGGATGCCCTGCGTATGCTGCGTGCCATTCGCTTTGCAGGACAACTGGGATTTTCCATTGATGGAGCAACACGGGAGGCAATTATTGAAAAAGCACCAACCCTTAAAAATATTAGTGCAGAGAGAATACGGGTGGAAGTGGACAAACTTTTGCGATCCAAACAACCGGAACTTTTGAAAGAAGCATCAAAAACAGGGATGTGTAAAGTGTTTTTACCGGAATTTGACCGTATGCTGCAACAGGAACAGAACAACCCTTACCATATTTTCTCCGTGGGAAATCACGTACTGAAAGCAGTTTGGGAACTGAATCAATATTGGGAGGAACAGGGCTTGGAGGATGAAAAACATCACTCTATACTTTGTTGGACTATGCTTCTTCATGATGTTGCAAAACCTTTCTGTCACACGGTAGATAAAGAGGGAATAGATCATTTTTATGGACACGGAGAAGCCGGAGCAGCCCAGGCGAAAAATATTTTAAGACGTCTTAAATTTGATAATGCGTCCATTGATTTAACGGTACGTTTAATAAAATGGCATGACTATCGTTTTGCACCGAAAGCCATAAAAGTAAGAAAAGCAGCAAGTAAAATCGGACCGGATATTATGGAAGATTTGTTTTTGGTGCAAAGAATCGATATTTTAGCAAAAAATCCGGAGCGAAAAAAGGAAAAAACAGAACAGCTGAATGAAATAATGGAAATATATAAGGACATTCTAAAAAAACAGCAATGCCTGACCCTAAAAGAACTCGCCATAAATGGCAAGGATCTTATAGAGGAAGCCGGGATACCATCCGGACCAAAGATTGGTGAAACACTGACTTTTTTGCTTAATTATGTATTAGAATATCCTGAAAAAAATCAAAGAGAAATTTTGCTAGACAAGATTCGAAAATAATAGAAATTAGCAACCCTTCCAGACATGAATTGCCAAAAGTCTTCATAAGATTAAAGGTGAATATTATGATTGGGAGGGTTTATTTTGGATGAGCGATTAGAAGAGGTGTTGGGAAAATATGATTTTAAAGTGCGTCAGGTGACGAGAGTTCGCGGGGCCTTATGTTTAGATACAGATAAAGGAATACGACTTTTAAAATCAGGGGGAGCGGCCAAACGAAGGATTGAGTTTGAAGATCAAATAACAAAAATGCTGGTAGATAAAGGCTGTAAAAACGTGGATTATTTAGTACCAAGCAGGGAGGGAACCTTAATTACAGAAGATTCCCAAGGGGAAAGCTATGTGGTAAAACAATGGTTTTCAGGAGAAGAATGCCGGGTGAAAGAAAAGGAAGATTTGATCTTAGCGGTTGGTAATCTGGCACAGCTTCATACCCATTTAATTCTAAAAAAAGAAGAGCCGGGAGAAATAAAGGAACCAGAAGAGGGCATGATGCAAATAATGGAAAGACACAATCGGGAGATAAAACGTGTGGGCTCTTATATCCGGGGGAAAAAGCAAAAAAATGATTTTGAGCGTTGTATACTGAAATCCTTTGACGAATTTCATCAAAGAGCAGAAGTGGGACTGGAACTGTTAAAACAGTCCAACTTGCTTGAACTGGAAGAAATGGCAAAAAAAAGCGGGCAACTGCGGCATGGAAGCTACACCTACCATAATGTATTGCTTTGTAAAGAAAAAATAGCAACGGTCAATTTTGAAAAAGCAGATTTTGGACTTCCACTCTTGGATGTATATTACTTTTTGCGGAAAGTAATGGAAAAAAATGCGTGGCGTGTTCCCTTAGGAGATAAACTAATTCGTGAATATATGTGTTATCATGGGCTGGATAAAGAAAGTCTTAATTTGTTGGGAACGCTTCTCTACTATCCGGAAAAATATTGGAAAATATTAAATCATTATTATAACAATAAGAAATCCTGGATACCACAGAAAGATATGGAAAAATTAGAACTGGTATGCGAGCAGGACCGACAAAAATTATTGTTTTTGCAGCAGTTGTTCGGTCTTTCTTTTTAGCAAAGGTTGGGGTATAATAAAAACGAAAGAGTGCCTTCATAAGGTATGCTTTATATGAAGAATGGAGACTTACATGAAACAGAAGAAAATACTGTTCCTGCTTTTTTTTGTTTTTACACTTTGGGGATGCCAAAGCGCAACGGGAAAAGAAAGTATTTTAAAACAAGAACAGCCGGAATACCAGAAGAATGAAAAATTTGATACGTACTTTACGGGAGTTTTGCGGGAGTATGATACGGAAAAAAAGTCGGTTACCATATACAATATAACGGATAAGAAGAATATTACCTTTAATTATACGGGAGGAACGGATATCCGGGATAAATACGATCAGATGATTACCATGGAACAGATCCAGCAAGGAGAGATTGTAACGGTATTTTATCGAAGCAGGGAACAGAAACTGGCAGCCATAGAAGTCAGCAAAGATGCCTGGGAATATAATAAAGTTAAGAGTCTGTCAATCGATAAAACAGCATATCAAATAAAAATTGCTTCAAGAAATTATTGGTATGAAGAGGGACTTCTCTTATTTAGTGAGGGGAAGGAAATCGATTTGATCGATTTGAATGCAAAGGATGAAGTTGCAGTGAAGGGTGTTGGAAGTCAAATCTGTTCCATTGTTGTTACAACCGGCCACGGATATATTCGCTTACAGAATTATGCTGATTTTATAGGTGGAACCATTGAAGTAGGATATGGAATTATGATTCCCATTGTTAAAAATATGTTGATTGCTGCAAAAGAAGGGGAATATAAAGTACATCTTCAAAATGGAGAATTACTGGCGGATAAGACGATTTACCTAAAACGGGAGGAAGAAATTATTTTAGATTTGTCTGCCTACCATATGCCAAAAAAAAGAATTGGAAATGTACGCTTTGATATTGAACCTTTTGGTGCAGATTTGTATATTAATGGAACAAGTGTGGATTATTCGGAGCCAATTTCACTGAACTTTGGAAAACACAAGATACAAGTATCCATGAATGGATATGAAGAATTTTATGGAAAACTGACCATTGCAGAATCCACCCAGACAATAAGCATTAGTCTTGCAGAGGGAACCTATGAGGCAATTGGAGAATCACCGGAGAAAGAACCAATAGATTCCCCTTTAAAGGAAGCGCCTTTGGAAGCGCCTTCCATAGAAGAAACAGAACTTGAAGAAGAGGACGTTCCGGGGGAAAAAGAACAGACTTTAGTGGATCAGGAGCATACAACCACCGTAGAATCTCCTGCTGGTGCGTCCTTGTATCTAAATGGAAAATTAAAAGGAACCATTCCGCTGACGTTTGGAAAAGAATGCGGAAGCTACACAATTGTATTGAGCCAGGCAGGATACTTGACTAAAAGCTATTCTGTTGAGGTGATAGATGATGGGGAGAATGCAGTTTTTAACTTTCCCAATATGATACCGTCACAGTGATAATAGGAGGAAAATTATGGATTACAAAGAGAATTATAAAATGTGGCTGGATATGCCATATTTTGACAAGGAAACAAAAGAAGAATTAAAAGGGATTGCAGAGGATGAAAACGAAATAAAAGAACGGTTTTATACAGAACTTGAATTTGGAACGGCAGGGCTTAGAGGAATTATTGGGGCCGGAACCAATCGTATGAATGTATATACGGTTCGTAAAGCAACCCAGGGATTGGCAAACTATATCTGTAAAAAAGGATTTACAGAAAAAGGGGTTGCCATTGCCTATGATTCCCGGAGAATGTCACCGGAATTTGCAGAAGAAGCAGCCCTTTGTTTAGCAGCAAATGGAATCAAAGCCTTTGTATTTGAGACCTTAAGACCTACGCCGGAATTGTCTTTTGCAGTTAGAACCTTGGGGTGCATTGCTGGAATTAATATTACGGCAAGCCACAATCCACCGGAATACAATGGATATAAGGTATACTGGGAAGATGGGGCTCAGATTACACCACCACACGATAGTGGAATTATGAGTGAGGTACAAGCTGTGGTGGACTATAATACGGTAAAAACAATGACGCTTACGCAGGCAAAAAAGGCAGGACTTTATGAAACAATTGGAAAAGCAATCGATGACAAATATATAGAAGAGCTGAAAAAGCAGGTTATTCACTGGGATGCCATCAAAGAGTATGGAAAAGAAATAAAGATCGTCTATACACCTCTTCACGGAACCGGCAATCTTCCGGCTAGAAGAATTTTAAAGGAACTGGGATTTGAAAATGTATATGTAGTGCCGGAACAGGAACTGCCGGATGGAGAATTTCCAACGGTAAGTTATCCAAATCCGGAAGCTCCGGAGGCATTTGCCCTGGCGCTTAAACTGGCAAAGGAAAAAGATGCCGATCTGGTGCTTGCTACGGATCCCGATGCGGACCGTCTTGGAGTTTATGTAAAGGACAGTAAAACCGGAAACTATATTACCTTAACGGGAAATATGTCAGGTGCTCTTCTTGCAGACTATGAGATTGGACAAAAAAAGGAAAAAGAAGGGAGCCTTCCTAAAGAGGGTGCATTAATTACTACAATTGTAACATCCAATATGGCAGCAGCCATCGGAAAATTTTATGGTGTACGCTTTATTGAGGTTCTAACAGGATTTAAGTTTATTGGACAACAAATCTTGGGATTTGAGAAATCAGGAAAAGGAGAATACCTTTTTGGATTTGAAGAAAGCTATGGCTGTTTAATAGGAACCTATGCAAGAGACAAGGATGCAATCGTAGCAACCATGGCACTTTGCGAAGCTGCAGCGTACTATAAGAGTAAGGGAATGACTCTTTGGGATGCCATGATTTCTTTATATGAAAAATATGGATACTACAAAGAAGGAATTAAATCCATTGGTTTAAGTGGAATGGAAGGGCTTGCAAAGATACAGGAAATTATGAGTACCTTGCGTAAAAATACGCCAAAGAAAATCGGAGAATATAAGGTAATATCCGCAAGAGACTACAAAGAAGATACAATTCGTAAGATAGAAACCGGAGAAGTTATGCCAACAGGACTTCCAAGTTCCAATGTTCTTTATTATGATTTGTCAGACAATGCATGGGTTTGTGTAAGACCTTCCGGTACGGAACCAAAGATTAAATTTTACTTTG
Organism: Acetivibrio sp.; assembly: GCA_036658435.1. GTDB lineage: Bacteria > Bacillota > Clostridia > Lachnospirales > Lachnospiraceae > DIGJ01. Next base: position 20,268 of record JAVXEO010000026.1, on the reverse strand, counting down.
GTGTTGTGGGTTCTTCTCTGGAAGATGCCAATAAGAAATCCGAAGAATTGGCAGAAGAAATTGGAAAACTTGCAGATTCTATGTTGTGATACTAAAATCAAAAGAGCACAAAGTGAGTGAAAATCTATGATATTATGGATTAGAAGAGAAAACATAAATACGGTATAACAGTTCTTTTTGTGTCAGGCGATGGCATAGAATGATAAAAAAGAGTATATGAGTAAGATGATAAAACGAATCAAATCTATAACTTTGTTAGCAATGGCTGTTTTCTTTTTACAGGGATGCCACTTTGGGGAACTTTCAGAAGAGAAAGTAAGGGACCTGGAATATACGGTAGTTCCGGAGGAAGATATACCGGAAGAGTTACGGACGATAATTAATGAGAAGAAAGAGCAGACCTTTGAACTTTCCTATGCTGCAGATGGGGATTTATACATTGCCATTGGATACGGAAAACAAAGCCGGGGCGGTTACAGTATTGTTGTGGAAGAACTTTATGCAAAAAAAGATAGCATTATGATATCCACAAATCTTATGGGACCCGAAAAAGATGAAAAAGTAGAAAGGCAGCCCACCTATCCCTATCTTGTTATAAAAACAGAATACCTGGATGTACCAGTAGAATACGATGGAATCATAAATGAATTTTCTGAATAAAAATTCATTAAAGACAGTTTGCACAATAAATAACGCATAAAATTGTGCAAACTGTCGGGACTCTCTTGGGAATAAGGGACTAGAACAACCGAAAATAGTAATAAAAAAATACAAGTATTTCATTAAAATCCATACATAATATCCACATACAAGGTATTGTGTTCAATACCACCAACTTTGACAATATCTTGTATCTGTGGTATAGTAAGCCCAGTGCTGAAAAGAAATGTGGGACAGCCATTTTTACTGAATGGAGGAAATGAAATGAAACAGTCAGATGTAATCCGCGTAAGAAAAGCAGTTAGCCACCATATAGGCAGTAAGGTACGAATTCGATCCAATAAAGGAAGACACAAAGTTGATGTAACAGAGGGTGTTATTACGGAGACTTATCCAAGCATTTTTCTGATTGAGGTCAAGAATGAGATAGAAGACACACTGCAGACCGTATCCTTTAGCTATACGGATGTATTAACAAATGATGTACAAATGATGTTGATGTAGATCAAATAGGTAAGCCGCTACTTTAAAAGGTAGCGGTTTTTTTTGAATACTTTGATACCCTTTCACATATAGTAAGGTATAAGACAAGGAGGGGTAAAATGGAATTAATTGTACAAAAAATGAATCAAAGTGAAGAAAAAAATAAAAGTAATCTTCAAATTACACTAGATGATGATTTCAATGTACCGGATATGAAGCCAGATATTGATAAAATTGTAAAAGAACAAGGAACCATTTTAATACAAGAGATTACGCCTATGACGGACCGCTTTTTGATAAAGGGAGTTTTGGACTTTAATTTGTTATACATAAGTCAGGAAAGTAAAAGACCGGTACACAATATGAACGGACAGATTCCTTTTGAAGAAAGCGTAAATATGGAGGGAATTACGGGAGAAGAAAGTATTTTACCAAAATGGGAGTTGGAAGATATGAGTGTATCCCTTATTAATACACGAAAGGTAAATGTAAGGGCCATTATAAGTTTCGATTTTTCTGCAGAAACAGGAGAGGAGCAAAAGGTAATCACCGGGGTAGAGGAGGGGGAGAGTGTAGAATACCAGACGGAAAAAATTTATATGACCCAACCTGTCCTTTCCAAAAAAGATACCTATCGCATTAAGGATGAAATAACGCTCCCAATGGGAAAAGATAACATTCGTGAAATTCTGTACTCGGGAATAGATTTGCTGGAAGTAGAAACAAGATTACAGGAAGAACGTGTCAGCCTGCGGGCACTTTTACGCATTTTTGTTTTATATATGGGAGAAAATGAAAATAGAGGAATGGAATACTATGAAACAGAACTTCCCATTAGTGGAACCATTGACTGCAGCGGAAGTAGAGAAGAAATGATTTCAGATATTTTTGTGGAGATAACAGGACGGGATGTTGCTGTAAAACCGGATGAGGATGGCGAAGAAAGAGTCTTGGATTTAGAGGCGGTACTGAGTCTCTCCATAAAAGCATACGAAGAAAAAGAAATGGAACTTTTGAAAGACCTGTATTCTATAAAAAATCAAGTAAATATTGTAAGAAAACAAGTGCCATATAAGACACTTCTCATGAAAAATAACAGTAAATTAAGGGTGGTTGATACGTTAAAGCTAGAGGAGGGGCAAAAAACAATTCTTCAAATTTGTAACGGAAGCGGAGCTGTTAAAATAGACGATGCTGGGGTGGTTGAAAATGGAATTCAGGTAGAAGGCATTATCAGCGTACAAATTCTATATATAACAGAGGAAGATGAAAAACCGGTTGGAGCTCTACGGGGAGATATTCCCTTTAACCAGATTATTGAAGTAAAGGATATGAAGAAAAATTCCATCTATGAAATAAGACCTTGTCTTGATCAAATTGGTATGACACTAATGGATGAAAATGAAATCGAAGTAAAGGCAACCATATGTTTAGAAGCTATGGTATTTGATGAAAATATTCAGGAAGTCATCCTTTCTGTGGAGGAGGGGGAATCCTTAGATCCATTGAGGCAAAAGCTTCCAAGCATGGTTGGCTATTTTGTAAGGTCCGGAGACTCCCTTTGGAATATTGCAAAGAAATTTTATACAACAAGAAAGGCCATTAAAGATTTAAATGGCTTAGAAGGAGATCTGCTTACAGAAGGACAGAAACTATTGATTAGCAAGTGCTGACACACTGATACCATAAAAGAAGTGCCTCACTCGTGGCTGCAGTTATCATGATGGCAATGATGACCGTGGCCATGATTTTTTATGTAATAGGAAAGTACTCCTATTACATAAAAACGTTTATTTTATTTTTACAAGATACACTCGATTGTTTTTATCTTGCTTTTTACAGGCAAGACAGGCCTTTTCTAATAAAGGGAGATTATTAAAAATTCCAAATACAGTAGGACCGCTTCCGCTCATTAGAGAACCAAGAGCACCATGCTCCATCATTAGATCCTTAAGCTCCCCGATTTCAGGATGCTCTTTTATTGTAACGGATTCTAAAACATTTTTAAGACGAGAGGCAATGCCAAAAATATTTTTATCTTCAATAGCCGCTATGATACCATCAATGTCAGGGTGTTCCTTGAGATTTGGAAGGTCTAAATGCTCATATACAAACTTTGTAGACACATGTAAATTTGGTTTTACAATTAAAAAATGGCACTTGGGCATAGGGGACACAGGGGTTAGAATCTCACCAATTCCTTGAGACAGAGCGGTTCCTCCAAGAATACAATAAGGAACATCAGCGCCTAATTTGACACCCCGGCTCCTTAATTCTTCCGTGGACAATCCTAACTTAAATAAGGTATTCATTCCTTTTAAAGCAGCGGCACAATCACTACTGCCACCTGCCATTCCCGCAGAAACCGGAATGTGCTTTTCTAAATGAATCTGAACTCCTTTTTCGATATGAAATTCCTCTTTTAATAATTTAACCCCTTTATAAACAAGATTATTTTCATTTGTTGGAAGAAAGGAAAGATTGGTGGTAAGTTTAATTTCATTGGTATTCAGTATTTTCATGGATAATTTATCATATAAATCAATGGTTTGCATAATCATACGTACTTCGTGGTAATTATCTTCTCTCTTTCTTAGAACATCCAAACCTAAATTGATTTTGGCATAAGCCCTTAAATGCAATGCTTTCATAGATATTAAAACTCTCCTTTCATGAAGGCAAAATAGTATTTTTCTGCATGGCGAAACGAACTTCATAGGAACAAAATAACCATACCATTGATACTGTGGTGAATATATATTATACACGGGAGCTAATGTAATTGCAAGAACATGGAAAGTTTGGTATACTAGTAGGAATTGGTATAACTATAAGCCATGCTATTTATAATATGAAAACAGAAAGGCTAAAAAATGATAAGAATTATATTAATACTGTTTGTTCTGATTCTGTTTGCAATATTCAGTCTGCCCATGTATCCGGTGCAGTATTTTATTGGGAAAAAAGATGCGGACAAACAATTTCGTGTGAGCCAGACGATTACAAAAGGAGTTTTTAAAATTATTTTGTTTCTTGCAGGAACAAAGGTAAAGGTGGAAGGCATTGAAAATGTACCAAAGGATGAAGCCGTTTTATATGTATCAAATCATAGAAGCTATTTTGATATTATAGTATGTTACAGGACGGTACCTACATTAACAAGCTTTGTATCAAAAAAAGAATTTGAAAAAATTCCCTGTCTTCGAACTTGGATGCGTTATATGAAATGCCTTTTTTTAGATCGGGAAAATGTAAGAGAAGGTCTTAAAACCATACTCCAGGGAATTGAGCAGATAAAAGAAGGGTATTCTATTTTTATTATGCCCGAAGGAACCAGAAATCATGAAAAAGAAATGCTGCCATTTCATGAAGGAAGCTTTAAACTGGCAGAAAAATCGGGTTGCCCCATTGTTCCGGTGTCCATAAGCCATGCAGATGATATTTTCGAAAATCATTTTCCGTGGATTCGAAAGGCAAAAGTTACCGTTTGTTATGGGACTCCAATTTATATGAAAACAATGGAAAAAGAAGAGAAAAAACGAATCGGTGTTTACACCCAGAATATTATAAAGGAAATGTTAGAAAAATCTATTTGATTTTTTTGAAAATGATGATAAAATAGATAAGTACGGTTTTTATACCGTAGAATAAAAATTGGAGGTACATACCATGATGAGTATGCAGGTTTTTCCGGTATTAGCGCTAAGTGCACTTACTATTACTTTGTTGGTTATTTTAGTAGTGCTGATTGCCTTAATCGTATTTTTATACATTTATGGAAATAAGTTGCAGAAGAAACAGGAAGCAGCACAAGAGCAGATGGAATCCGGAGCACAAAACGTATCAATACTAGTGATTGATAAGAAGAGAATGAAGCTAAAGGAAGCAGGATTTCCACAAGTAGTAGTAGATCAAACGCCTAAGTATTTAAGAAGATCGAAAGTTCCGGTTGTGAAGGCGAAAATCGGACCCAAGATCATGACGTTAATGTGTGATGACAAGGTATTTGAAGTAATACCCGTAAAAAAAGAAGTGAAAGTGGTTATGAATGGAATCTATATTATGGGCGTGAAAAGCGCACGGGGTGGATTGGAAGAAAGACCGGAAAAGGTTGGATTCTTTAAGCGTATAAAAAGAAAGATTGCAGGAAAATAAAAAAAACACAGGATAATGAAATATCCTGTGTTTTTTTGTGCCCAAAAATAATCAAAAAACAACAACCTGGTGACGTGACTAAAAATGAATAACTCTGTACAATGTAAATAACAAAACATAGTTACTGATAATTGTTTTAGGCAGTATTACCTGTTGAATTTATCGGTGAATGTAGAAGGAGGAAAATATGTCTAAACAGATAGCTACGGCAAAGCCTAAACATAATGGATTTGCAAGTAAGAAAAAAACGTTGCTGTTGCTTACCATGGTTGCACCGGGAGCAATTTGGCTGATTCTTTTGCGATACTTACCAATGTGTGGTATTGCAATTGCTTTTAAGGATTATAAGATTTTTAGAGGCTCATCTTTGGTAGGAAACATTATGAAAAGTGAGTGGGTGGGGTTAGATAACTTTAAATTTATTTTTGCAACCTCAGACTCATTAAAGATGATTCGTAACACGATTGGTTACAACGCATTATGGATTGTACTGGGATTAATAATTGCGGTTGCATTCGCAGTTATGTTAAACGAAATCAATAACAAGTTTGTGGCAAAGTCATACCAGACATTGATGTTTTTCCCGTATTTTTTAAGCTGGGTTGTTGCAAGCTACTTTGTACTGGCATTTCTTGATCCAACCAATGGACTTTTAACACATATACAGCAAAACATGGGATTTACACCTACAAACTGGTACAACGATCCGAAACCATGGCCGATTATTCTTACCATTTCTAATCTATGGAAGAATGTAGGGTATTCCACTATCCTTTATCTGGCAGCGATTACCGGAATTGATGCTTCTCAATATGAAGCAGCGAGCATTGATGGTGCTTCAAAATGGCAGCAGATTAAACATGTAACCTTACCACATTTGAAAACCATGATTGTAATCTTGTTCATTATGAACGTTGGAAAGATTTTTGCAGCAGACTTCGGACTATTCTATAATGTACCAATGAATTCAGGTCCGCTATACCCGGCAACACAGGTTATTGATACCTATGTATACAATGCTTTGATGGCTACAAATAACGTAGGAATGAGTACAGCCGCAGGATTACTTCAAAATGTAATTGGATTTATATGCATCATGGGTGCGAATACCATCGTACGTAAAGTAGATCCGGATAGTAGTTTATTCTAAGGAGGGAAAAATAATGAGTAAAAGTAAAGATGTTGAAGTTTCCTCTAAAAAACGTAAACTCAATTCAGTAAGCGTTCCGGCAGAGGTGGTTATCTATATTATTTTAGGATTGTTTTGTTTATTGTGTATTGTTCCATTTATATTCGTAGTAATTATATCTTTCTCATCAGAAGATAGTATTAGGCAGATTGGATTCTCTTTTATGCCTGCAGAATGGGCATTGGAAGCTTATAAATATGTATGGAAACTGGGAAGCCAGCTTTGGCGCTCCTACTTTAACAGTTTCTACATAACCATATTAGGTACACTTATTAGTGTTATAATTTGTATTTTATATTCCTATGCAATTTCTCGTAAGGACTTTAAGTACAGAAAATTCTTTATGTTTTTTAGTTTCTTTACCATGATGTTTGGAGGCGGTCTTGCTCCTACTTTTATGGTTTGCAAGAACTTACTTGGTCTGAGTAATAATTATGCAGCATTGATTGTTCCACTATTAGTGAGTCCGTTTAATATCATCATAATGAAAACGTTCTTTCAGACTTCCGTACCGGAATCTTTGATAGAAGCCGCAGCAATTGATGGAAGTGGTGAGTACAATACGTTATTTAAGATTGTAGTACCAATTGCCAAGCCTGGAATTGCAACCGTTGCATTACTGAATGCACTGGCATATTGGAACGAATGGTTTGTAGCTATGCTTTATGTAAAAGATGATGCCCATATTCCATTACAGTACTTATTAATGAGAATGCAGAATCAGGTAGACTTTTTAGCTCGGCATGCTTCGGTTATTGGTGTAGAAGCGGTAAAAATTAGTGGAAATCTTCCACAACAAAGCTTAAGAATGGCATTGGTTGTATTGATTGTAATACCAATTGCTTGTGCATATCCATTCTTTCAACGCTTTATTATATCAGGACTTACCATTGGATCTGTAAAAGAGTAATAACGGTTTTATAAACCGATTACTATATAAAAATTATATTAGGAGGAGTTATTTATGAAGAAAAAAGTTTTATCAGTTGTCTTGTCCCTTGCTATGGTAGCAACGGTATTCACAGGATGCGGAAAAAAGGATTCAGAAGCAACGACCAACACCACAAACAACGCAGCAACTACAGAAGCAGATGCGGGAGCAGAAACAGAACCGGAAGAGAGTACGGGAATTGATACCTCTGAACCAGTTACTTTAAAGTGGTATCTCCATGGAAGTAATGTTACCGATGATAGTGCAGTCTTAGAAAAAGCAAATGAGTACTTAAAAGAAAAGTTAAATGTAACTCTGGAACCAATTTGGGGAACTTGGGGAGATTTTGATCAAAATGTGCCATTGTCCATTAATGGCGGGGATGACGTAGATATTTACTTTACTTGCTCATGGAGTGCAGATGAATATAATGCTTTTGCTAAAAAAGGTGCATGGATGCGCTTAGACAATCCGGAAAATAATTTAATTGAGCAGTATGCACCGGAACTTTGGGCACAACTTCCTGAAGTATTGACAAATGGTGCTAAGATTAATGGTCTCGAGGGTATGGGTACCTATGCAGTACCTGGATATAAAGATATTGCAACGCAGAACTGCTGGGATGTAAATGTTCCATTACTTGAGAAATACGGATATACCATTGATGACATTAAGAATGCGGACTACTTTAGCTTTGGGGACATTCTTAAAAAAGTAAAAGAAGGCGAAGGCAAAGACTTCTATCCATTATTAGTAGAAGGTGCTGTTCTTGAAAGAATGGTAGACAATTCTATTATTGTTACCGGTGATGCAGGAACCAACAATTTACTTTCCTACTACATTAACCCAGAAGATCCGTCTGCTGAAGGCGCTTACGGAAATACGATGTTAAATAAATTTGCAACACCGGAATATAAGAAATTTATTGAAAAATCTCGTGAATATTTCTTAGCTGGTTACATTGATCCTTCTATGGGAAATGCAAATCAGGCAAATGATACACGTACAGCAAAACAACTTTCAGGAGAATACCTGATTGGAACACAAAGTTATGCACTTGGTTATGAAACACAGGCAAGTAAAGAACGTGGATTTGAAGTTGCAATGGTACCATGCTCTCCTGCTTATGTTGACACAACTTCTTCACAGGGAGCTATGATGGCTATTTCTACTACATCAAAGAATCCGGAACGTGCTATGATGTTCCTGAACCTGTTAAATACAGACCCATATTTAATGACTTTGCTTAACTATGGAGTAGAAGGTATTCATTACAATATGGTTGAAGGGGAAGCCGTATTTACAGAAAAACGTGATGACTACATGCCTTGGACCAATGGTATGGGTAATATAACCATCTTACCTCCACAAGAAGGTCAGGGAGCAAACTTCTGGGACGGATTTAAAGAATATTATGGTGGTGCACAGCAAATTCCTGCTTTAGGATGGGCATTTGATCCAACGAGTGTTTCTACGGAAATGGCTGCATTAGCAAACGTTGCTGGTGAATATGCATTAGCATTAAGCACAGGTACTGTAGACCCAGCAAAACAATTACCAGCATTCCTTAAAAAGTTAGAAGATAACGGAATGACAAAAGTAGTAGAGGAAGCAAATAAACAGTTGACAGATTTTATCGCTGCTAAATAATAATTGATTTTCCTTTATATTTTGTTTTAAATAGGGAGTCCGACGTTTGTCGGACTCCCTATTTACTTATGTAATAGGAAAGTACTCCTATTACATAAAAACGCTCCGCTGTGGATGCGCACGCCGCGCTAAGGAACATGCTTTGGCGCGAGAGTCTGCAAAGCAGACTCTTTATCCATTTAGTAACTCTTCGGCTTTTCCATCCTGAATCCTTATAATTCGGTCAAATAGCTCTCTATTATTTATTTTATGTGTTAAAAATATTACCGTTTTATCTTCAAGTAACTTGTATATATTATTTTCTGACATCCAGTCCATTGCGGAAGTAGCTTCATCCAGAAGTAAAATGGGCGAATCTTTTATAAGTGCTCGTGCTATAGCAACCTTTTGTACCTGCCCGCCGGAAAGATTCATTGCCGATTCTTTAAGCATACTCTTTTCATAAGGCTCCTGAAATATACTTAGTCTTTCTATAATATGTTCTACTTGACGGTACTCGGCCTTTGAATTCCCCATTTTCAAGTTATCTTCAATAGATAGATCCAATACACCATTAGATTGTGAAATATAAGAAAAATAATCATATAATTCACCGGGCTTCATACTTTTTATGCTTTTATTAAAGACAAAAGCATCTCCTTTATCATAAAGCTCAAAACCTAAGAGCAGCTTTAATAAGGTCGATTTTCCCGCTCCCGATTCTCCTACTACTGCAACTTTTTCACCTTTGCGTATTACTAAATTGAGACCTGCAAATACTTTTTTTCCTAATTCGTAAGAAAAGTCCAGATTACTAATTTCAATTGCTACTTCCGCTTCATTAAGTGGATGTACTACACTATTTATATCTTCTATTTCACCATCCATAACTTCAATTACTCGTTCGCCGCCAATAATTGCAGTTTGTATCTCAGATATATACTTTCCCGATTCAGAGAACAAGCGAATAATAGGTGAAACCATAAAAGGGACAATCATAATCGTTGAAAATTCAATCTGCCCCATACTTACAAGAAGGTATCCAAAACTAATTAACACGACTTGAGAAACCCATTGAATTATAGTATCAAGACCAACTCTACTTGTTTCAATTTTTACATTTACAAACCTTTGCCGCAAAAAATTACGGATAATTTCCTTATATTCATTTTCTTTAATTGATTCCATACGCAGCGTTCTGACGATTAGCATTTTGCTAAAGGTTTCCATAAAATTTTTATTTTCTTCGGTAGTAAAAAAAGTCTGTTTCTTAGTTGTTTTCCTTAAGGAACCGGTAAAGATTAATTGAAAAATCATGGAAATAATTCCAATAACTAATGCGATAATACTTAGTCGATAATCTATTACAAATAAAACCCCGATGCTTCCGATTCCGCAAAGCACAGCACCAACCAGTCCAACCAGACTATTCATAAGACCACCGAGAGCCTTATCCGCATCGCTTATCATTCTGGTAAGAAAGCCGGCATTATCAATCATCTTATCTTTTGAAAGAAGTATCTTCTCCAAAAGTTCAGTTTTTAATTTTGCATTGGCATGTGTAGCGCCCATAAACCAGAAATAAATACCGCGACATAAAATAATGGTATATACTATAAAAATTCCAATAAATAATAGATTGCCATAGATGACATAATTTAAACTTTTTCTCGTTATTGCTTCGATATTCAATTTCAATACAAGTCCAAGCAATCCATTAAGAAGAAGCGCCTGCGTTGAATGTATAATTAATCCTATAACAAATTGTACTTTTTTATATGTATAATAACTCCAAATTCTTTTTAATACCTTAATATCCTGCTTTATGGTTTGCTGATTCATTTTATCATGTATATGACATTTGTTAAATCGTCATACGTTCCTCTCTTTATTTTTTAAGCGACTATTCCGAACAGACGGTATTATCCAACCACAATGAAAAATAATTTTTATCATTTAACAATTGCTTTGGAGTTCCTTGCTTTACTATTTTTCCATTTTCTAAAATCAATATACGATCCATTTTTTCTGCAACGGATAACCTGTGAGTGATCAAAATCACGGTTCCGGAAAGGGATTTTATAATGGATTCTTCGTTTTTTATATCTAAAGCTGAGGTCGGTTCATCTAATAAAAATAAAGGAGCGCCTCGTAAATAGGTTCTGGCCCATGCAATTCTCTGATTTTGCCCACCGGAAAAATTCCCTCCATTTTCCTCTACGACAGTATTTACAATTTCACTTTCAGAAAGAAAGTTTATATTTGATTTGAAAATTGCGCTATCAAACTCTTCTTGAGAGGCCATTTGGTTGCCATATAAAATATTGTTTTTAACTGTTTCAATAAAAAGTGTTGCATTCTGATCCAAATAGGCTATTTGATCTCTATAAGAGGTATTCTCATTTAAGTTATTTACACCTATGGAAATCTTCCCACTTGCCGGTTTATATAATCCCAACAGCAATTTTATTATAGTTGTTTTCCCTGCTCCGGATGCACCGATTATTGCTACCTTTTCTCCTTTTTTGACTTCAAATGATACATCCTTCAATATTTCTTTATTTTCATAACAAAAGGAAACCTGGTTAAAGGATACCATATTTGTTTCGTCTGACATAATATGGCAAGATCCCTCTTCTGTCTTAACATCCCAGCTCTCAAAAATTGCTACGGCGGATCCGGCTGCATTTCTAAATGCAAATAATTGTTGAGAAAGCATAATTAGTGTTGTTGTTAAATCGGTTATAATAGTTACAAAAGTAATGAATATAGGTAAGGATAGATTCCCTTCTATGACAAAAAATGCAGCCAATCCGGCAACGATGCATAGAGGAAGTATTGATATAATCAAACTCACGATGATTAGCTTCATCTGTGCAAAAATCAACACTTTTCTACCATGAATCCATTCTTTATTAGTTTCCTTATACTTATCCAATATAAAATCTGTAGCTTTATAAACTTTTACAGAGGTTCTATGCTCAATTCCACTTTTTGAAAGGGAAATACGCTTATTATCGGATAAATATACTTGATATCCATGCTGCTGAACTAATTCACTAACTTTGTTTTGTATATAAATAACGAACGGAAATATTAACATATATATAATCGCAATTTTCCAATTCAAGCCTATTAAAAATATAATGGATAGTAAGCTTGCCGTTATATTTTTGATAAAATCCGGTATATAATCGCATAAAAAATCAACAGCGCTTGCCACGCACTGTTGTTGCTTAACAATGAGATCTGAAATATTTTGTTTTTCTAACCAATAATAATCCGCTTTTAATAAATTATGAAAACTTTTTTCTTTAAACATAATAGTAGTTTTTTCTCTGAAATACCCTAATAGACCGGTGGTACCCATATTTAATAATATCTTTACCAGCATTAGTATAGTAAGTCCTAAAGCTATATTAATGAGAGTACGAACATCCTTATTAATTGAACTTTCCGCTATTTTACCGTAACCATATGAGACCGTAAGATTAATGATGCTAAGTAAAAAAATACCACCAAACCATAAATATAGATATATTTTTTTATAGGATTCCACCCAAAATCTTTTCATAATATCCCGAAGATTCATATTCTCCATGTTTTTCAACCTTCCTTTCGCTTTGCATAAGTGCCGATTTTCCGTGATCGGTGATGATAGTTAGGACATAGAATTAACCAATGATCTTCAAAGCCTTATGACTCTTTTTGAAAATATCTGCTAGAAAAGTCAAGTTGCATTCCATATGGGGCAGAACCGCTACTGAAATCATGTCCTATTTGTTTCCAAACACTACCTACAAAAAGAAAAACAATAGCTTATTTTCGATTTACAATTTTAATTATGATAGTACAGTTGGAAACGTGTTCATAATTAAGGTCCAAAGAATAAGCAATCGTTACAAGAAGCTCTTCTTCGTGCTCCTCCACTTTAATATCCGTGGTATGAATTCCAACTAGAAGTTCGCCATAGGGAGTACGGTAATAGGTCATATTTTTTTTATCTTTTTCAAAAAGCAGAGTAGTGTTGCTATATCCTTTTTTCTGCAGCTCTATTTGACCGGAGCCAATTTTTAGACGGTTTTTTGATAAACCACGATTATATTCATCCAGTTCCGTCATTTCCTCAAAGAAAACGTAATGTTTTCCATTTTTAAAATAATATTCTCCGGGAGAAATTACCTCCATGGTTTCCTCCTGGTCCATTTCGAATTGCAAACCGGAAATAGAGACTAAAACATCTTTATCCATAGTGCCTCCTAGTATTGTTCTATATTGATATCAACTGTTTTTATCACATCACAGGGCAAAATTGTATTAGCAAAGGCTTTAAATCGTTCGGCACTGTCACTGACAAAAAACTGGTGTACCGCCTGTGATTGGCAGGAAAGAAGCTGGTGCACTTCTAAAACGGACTTTAGCGATTTTGCAGTTTCATAAGCGGGATTGATTAAAGTGACTTCGTCCCCAATTACCTTTTGCAGGATGTGGCGAATTAAGGGATAATGTGTGCAGCCTAATATCAGGGTATCAATTCCATATCCCTTCAACTCACTAAAATAACGTTCGGCAATCTCTACCGTTACCGAATCATAAAGAAGCCCTTCTTCTACTAATGGAACAAAAAGAGGACAGGCTTTTGGAAAAACTTCAATATTACGGTCAATGCTAGTTAAATACTTTGTGTAAATACCGGTATTAATGGTCCCTTCCGTACCAATTACACCAATTTTTTTGTTTTTTGTGGATTCAAAGGCGGCTTTTGCCCCGGGTTTGATAACTCCAAGGATGGGAATCGGACTTTCCTGCTGAAGATAATCCAAAGCAAAAGCAGTTGCAGTATTACAGGCAACCACAATAGCTTTGACGTTTTTAGTATTTAAAAATTTAACAATTTGTTTTGCATATGTAATTACGGTATTCTGGGATTTGTTTCCATAAGGAACTCTGGCAGTATCTCCAAAATACACAATAGATTCACTGGGCATTTGACGCATGATTTCACGGACTACCGTTAGACCGCCAACCCCGGAATCGAAAACTCCAATGGGAGAATGATTTGACATAACATTTACCTTACCTTTCGCAACCAGGTTATCTGCGGAAACTCATTTGTATAAGGCGTTCAATTAGTTCAGCCTTGCTGAGCCCTTTTTCCTCCCAAAGCATGGGATACATACTAATAGCCGTAAAGCCTGGTAAGGTGTTGATTTCATTAAACACAACCTGATTGGTTCCCTTTTCTAAGAAAAAGTCAACCCGTGAAAGTCCAAAACCATCGACGGCATTAAATATTTCCAAAGCGTATTTTCTGATTTCATCTGTGATTCCCTCTGGAAGATTGGGAGAAATTACGGTTTTTGACTCTGCATTATTATATTTGGCATCATAGTCATAAAAATCTGCAGCGGCAAGAATTTCACCAACTCCGGAAGCCTTTGGATCCTGGCTGCCAAGCACGGCACATTCAATTTCACGGCCAACAATGGTTTCTTCTACAAGAATTTTCTTATCGTGTTTCGCAGCAAGAGATAAAGCATCCTTTAATTCATCTGGGGTGGAGGCTTTTGAAACACCCTGAGAGGAGCCTGCATTGGAAGGCTTCACAAATACCGGATAAGAGAGGGTGTCTTCAATACGAGAGAGCACAGCCTCCATATGATGAAGCTGATGAGAAAGTACGGGCACATACTTTGCCTGGCGGATGTGCAGCGTGTCTACAATAATTTTTGTGTAAAACTTATCCATAGAGACAGCAGAGGCAAGAACGCCACAACCAACATATGGAATTTTGGAAAGCTCAATCAGCCCCTGAACGGTTCCGTCTTCCCCGTACATACCATGAAGAACTGGAAAGATAACATCTACTTTAAAAAGAGATGTATTTTCTTTTTCAGTAATAAGAAATCCCTTCTGGGTTGCGTCAGGGGAAAGGATGGCAGGAATGGAACTATTTCTCCAGTTACCGGAGACGATGTCTTCTAAAGAGTCTGCTTTTACCCAGTGACCTTCTTTTGTAATGCCAACAAATAACATTAGATACTTATCTTTATCAATATTGGAAATAATCGTAGTGGCAGAAACACAGGAAACCTCATGCTCGGAGGACTGGCCGCCAAATAATATAGCAATGGTTTGTTTATTCATAGGGATTGATTCCTTTCTTTTTGTTACTATATTTTACCCTTTCACAGAAAAATAATCAATAAGCTTATCTAACAACAGTTTTGCTTTTGATTTGTAAAATATAGGAGGGTTTTCGGTAGATAAGAGACTGTTATACTCTTCTTCTGTTAAAATGTCACGAAACTGTTCTTTGTTTTTTTCTGTAATGATGTCATAGGTTTCATCTACATAGCAAAGTGAGGGAAACATCACACACCACCAGTTTTTCCCCTCCCCTTTTCCCAGTTGGATGCGGAGGGCTTCATAGCGTCCAGCAGGAAAAGAAAGGTCACCATATTGTTTAATTGGAAAATCACAGAAACCAAGGGATGCTTTTGCAGCATAGTCATAGCCCTCAGAAACCATAACGGTTCTTGCTATTTCTTCCACAAGAGTAAGATTTTCGGAAATTACTTTTTTGGCGTCTTCTTTATTGTCAATGCCATTTAATTTTTTCCGTAAAACAAGAACAACCTGGTCTTTTACTTTTAACTTTATAGACTGGTCTTCCCTGACATCGCTATTGGCAATCACATGAAGACGAAGAATTTCGGAAGCAATGTGCTCCTGAGAGGAATGGGGGTGATTAGGGGGTGTGAGTAGTAAAAGGAAACAAAGTATGTAAAAAATAAAGGTCTTGTTCATAGGTATAACCTCCAAAATATGTAATATGGTAAGTATTTCCACATTACATAAGGTTATACATGATAAAAGGAAAGGACTGCTTTATTTAAAAATTGGCAGCTCTCCCCTTTACGCAATATTAGTATTCTTCTTCCATTTCAAAACGTTCTTCTACGTCAATAGCTGCCCCATAGGAGGTGTCCCCTTGGAGGGTGCTGTTTGGAGAATATCCATAATATTCTTCCAGACATAAATTGTTTTCCGTAAGCACCCGTGCTAAGTCCACACCCACATAACGAATATGCCAAGGCTCATAAGCATATCCGGTTATTTCAGACTTATCCTTTGGATAACGAATTACAAAACCAAATTCAAAAGCGTGTTCTGCAAGAAAACGTCCTTCCGGTGTGGAAGCAAAGGTAACATCTAAACGATTGTGTATGGACTGTGTAGAGACGTCAATGGAAAGACCGGACTGATGCTCGCTGTGACCGGCCTTCGCTGAATAAAGACTGGTTAAATCCAGACCATCTTTCCGCATATTTTTATTGTAAATAAAAAGCTGCCTTACATAAGAACGATATCCGGATACACCATATAAATTCAATCCCTCTTCTTCTGCACTTTGAAACAAAGATTCCAGAGCCTCCGAAGCTTTTTGACGCATTAATTTTTTCTCATTGTATCCAGAAAAACTAAATTTAATGTCGGGAATTTGTAAATCTTCAGGAACGTAGTCTTCCGGAAGCCCGTACTCCTTGTTAATCAATACCCCTATACTTTCGGGGTTGGTATCAATACGTGTATTTATACTGCCTTTAACTGGTGTTGAAGTGCTGGCATCGACCATAATCAAATTATCCCAAAAATCTTCTTCATTATAATAGTATTCTGTTTCGTAAGGACGGTTACTTGCCAGAGAGTGGGAGGTAATTGCAAAACGATACGTAACAAAACAAATAATGAACAACGATGTGAACACCAAAATCAATTTTTTCATGGTGGTAATCCCCTCTGTAAACCACATATGGTTCATAATATTTTAATTATACCATATGTAGGAAGAAATACCAGAGAAAATGTCGAAAAAAGTAAAAAAGTGTATTCTACTAATTATGGGAATTGCTATTGTAGCTATCCAGCAATTGATTCTTAATATGCCACAAGGCGTCAGACAAATCCACATAAACCTCATGAGGATTAATCAAGCGCTTTGTTTCATCCCAAAGGGTATCCAATTCTTTTTTGCAATTTTCCCGGATATCCATAACACAAGGGGATTCATAGACACATTGTCCATTTTGAAAAACAGGAACTAAAATTTCACGAAGGGTATAGGTATCCGGCAGTAAATACAATTTTTTCCATGTTTCCACCGGATCGAATAGTTTGAGTGGGTTTTTTTCGGAAAAAGTTTCTTCCACCAAAGCAATTAAATCGGCCTTTATTTTTCCACTATCTTTTTCATAGATACGGTATATCGTTTTATTTCCTGGATTGGTAATCTTCCATGTGTTTTCAGAAAGCTTGATTTTAGGAACAAAACAATTATTTTTTTCAATGGCGGCTAATTTGTACACACCACCGAAAGCAGGACAATCTTTGGAGGTAATTAGGTTGGTTCCAACTCCCCAGGAATTAATAGCGGCGCCCTGGGTTTTGAGAGAATCAATGAGATACTCATCTAAATCACTGGAACCACAAATCAAAGCATCTTTAAAACCGGCGTTATCCAGCATCTTTCGGGCTTTTTTTGAAATATAAGCAAGGTCTCCGCTGTCCAGACGAATGCCATAAGTCTTTGGCATGGCATTTGCTTTTTTTAATTCGTCAAAGACCCGAATGGCATTTGGAACACCGGAGCGAAGAGTATCATAGGTATCTACTAAGAGAGTGGTATTATTTGGATAAAGCTCAGCATATTTTCGAAAGGAAGTCAGCTCGTCTTCAAAACTCATAATCCAACTATGGGCATGGGTGCCAAGAGCCGGTACGTTAAATTTTTTTGCACATAGAACATTGCTGGTTCCAATACATCCACCAATAATGGCAGCACGGGCACCTAAGGTACCGGCGTCAGGACCCTGGGCACGGCGGAGGCCAAACTCCATAACCCCATCCCCTCTTGCAGCCAGACATACACGAGAGGCTTTTGTTGCAATAAGACTTTGGTGGTTAATAATATTCAATATGGCGGTTTCTACAAGCTGGGCTTCCATAATAGGAGCGACTACTTTAACAAGAGGTTCCATAGGAAATACAACGGTTCCTTCGGGGATGGCATAAATATCACCGGTAAAATGAAATCCAGCCAGATAATCAAGAAAATCTTCATCAAAGATAGCAAGACTTCTTAAATAAGAAATATCATCATAATCAAAATGAAGACCTTTCACGTATTCAATGACTTGTTCTAATCCTGCGCAGATGGCATAGCCGCCGCCGGAAGGATTACTCCTGTAAAATGCATCAAATACTACACGCTCCTGTATGTTATTTTTAAAATATCCCTGCATCATTGTCAACTCATAAAAATCAGTTAACAGGGTTAAGTTTTCAGTCATAACAAACTCCCATCTGTGTGCCGATACTTTTATGTGCTGATTTTCCCAACACACCGGCACACGTACCATTCATTTATTTTCTGCTATAATAATGCTACGAAATGAAAACATTGTCAAGGTTTGATAAAGGAAAATACGGAAAAAGGGGAGAAAACGGTTTCTTCTTTAAAGAAAAGACGCTTGCAAATGGTTTTTCAGGAGTGTATATTTATAATAAGAAATTTTATTAATCGGTTTTGCAATTTTTATGAGAGAGACACAAAGAATGGAAGAGAGAGGAAATTGAAAAATGAGAAAAAAGAGAGCTCCTATATTTATTATGTTACTTTTGGTCTGTATCCTTGCAACATGGATAAGGATACCGGCAAAAGCAGCTACAAACTACAAAATCACACCAAACACCAAACCTTGTATTAGTGAATTTATGAATTATCATAACTACAATAATAAAACAAAACATTATTATGTACTCCGCTCTTATTTGGAAACATTAGAGAAAGAAGGAGGAGGAACCTTAACCTTGGGAAAGGGAAAGTACGTGATAACCAATACATTATACGTTCCTTCCAATGTTACCCTTGTTTTTTCAAATGGCGTGACCATTCAAAAAGGAGCGAAAACAAATGTAAGTGATATGCCGGCTTCGTCGGCAATCTTTCAGCTTATTCGTCCGTCCAATTCCAATAAATCCGGAGTATATGGAAAGTACAATGGAGATAAAAATATCCAATTTATTGGAAAGGGCAAGGTTGTATTTGATATGAAATACTATAAAGATGGTATTGGAATTATTATGGGACACAACCAAAATGTTAAAGTAAAGAATATTACCTTTCAAAATATGCATTCCGGTCACTTTATTGAAATGGATGCTTCAAAAAAGGTAGTGATTGACCGGTGTAAATTTCAAAATTACAAGGAATCTCCGGGAGGAAACAAAGAAGCAATTAACTTAGATACTCCGGACAAAACAACAAATGGCTGGTCACAAAAATGGAGTAAGTATGATTGCACAGCGAACAACACAGTTACAATAAAGAACTGTACCTTTCGAAACCTGGAAAGAGCAGTGGGAACCCACCGTTATTCCCTTGACTCCTACCATACCGATGTAACCATTGAA
This sequence comes from Acetivibrio sp., assembly GCA_036658435.1. Classification (GTDB taxonomy): domain Bacteria; phylum Bacillota; class Clostridia; order Lachnospirales; family Lachnospiraceae; genus DIGJ01. Next base: position 745 of record JAVXEO010000026.1, on the reverse strand, counting down.
AACAATACCGTTGAAGGGGTACGCTCTGGATTTTTTGGACTTAACTGGAAGAATCCGGTTATAAAAAACAATCACATAAAAAATGCAAATGCAATCGGTAATACAGGGGACGGAGATGGTATTTTTCTTGCAGGAGTAACCAATCCGGATATCCAGGACAATTTGTTTCAGGACTGTACTTTAGCAATCGATATCAGGAAAACCTATTACACCTCTCATGATGGTCCGGACAAAGCAATTTTAAGTAGCTTAGATTCTGGCTTTGTGGAACTTATGTCGAGCAATAAGGTGATAAATACACCTACGGGTGTAAATATCCCCGATCACCAGGTGGTTTTACTAAAGGATATAAAAGAGTGATTTTTATAAAAGAGCCTTTATAATAAAAAAGAGATTTTGATTATAAAGTTGACAATTTATTGAACTTATACTATATTTATAAGAAAAAGACGTTGATGGAGACAGTAGACTTATTTAGAAAAGCAGAGTGAACCGGAGATAGTGGAAACCCGGTCTAAGTATAATAAGCTGAAGATCACTCCGAAGTTGCAGGCTAAACACATAAAGTCAGTAAGCCCCGCCGGTATCCACCGTTATATGGAGACTGTATATTGGTACGGGTGGTATAATGAAGGCACAAGCTCTCATCCTGTTTAGGATGGGGGCTTTATTTTGTAATAGGAAAGTACCCCTATTACATAAAAACGCTCCGCTGTGGGTGCGCACGCTGCGCTAAGGAATATGG